>CAZXYQ010000025.1:0-30046 GCA_964644975.1 uncultured Rhodohalobacter sp. | reverse complement strand
TGATGTGGCCGTTCACAGAATCCAGAATAGGTGAGCTGAAGAGTTCGCCATCCGGGATGTTTCGTTTACCGAAGCACGGTATCCAGTTCTGGCCTTTCACAGAAAACTCAATATCGGTGCCTTCTCCTTTTAGGTGAATTTTATCTGCCGCTCTTAGCATCTTTTCGAGCGGCTTCATAGCTTCTTTCAGCTTGTTGTAGTCGAACAGGCATGCGTCGTAATAAAAATCACGGAACCGTTCGGTTGACATTTTGGCGTTCATGGCAAAAGCAGCCGACGGATAGCGCAGAACGACCCAGTTGGTGCGGTTAACCCGTTCCTCAAAATGAACGGGATTCAGAAAATGATCGGAATACGCCTTATTCGCTTTTTTGGAGACCGATGAGTTCTCGTAAATATTTTCAGAAGCGCGAATGCCGATGAACGCGTCCATCTGTTTCATCAGTGGCAGCTGATCTTTTTCCGCCTGGCCTTTCCAATACTCTGCATCACCGCTTTCCAGCATCATCCGGTTGGTTTCGGGATCTTCGATTTTTAAGAAGGGGTGGGCGCCTATTTCACGAACCTGAGATGCCAATGCACGAACCAGGCCGATAGCGTTTAGCCCGATGCACTGAATCATAATGTTACTCCCTTTCTTTAGTTCAACGCTGTGAGTGAGAAGCTGATTGGCCAGTCTGCGGTCGTTTTCGGTGTACATAAGGTTTGGATCTATTTGAATGAATTTGATGGAAGATAGGAAATTGAAGACAAAGCTATGGAGAGTTAAATGGAGAAGGGGGCGTTGATTACTCGTCCGACGAAAACGGCAATCGTCAGACGAGGAAACATATCTTCATCGGATCCCGAAAACTTTCGGGATTTCTTTCCTCCGATGAATAATGGGCTGGTTGCGCAATCAGGGATGAGAATCCTTCGACTGTCGATTGTCTTTTTCGACTGTCGAATCGAGATGGCCATTAGCCAGTATTTATAAATCCTATAATTTTCGGTTTGAGCCTGAACAACTCGTCGCCCAATCAATGAAAACTACGGGAATCTTAAATGATTGGCAGTTAATTACAGGTTTGGTGCCTGGTTGAAGAGGGTCTTTGTTTTGAATTTGGGCACATAAACTCTTCCGACGAAAAACCCAATCGTCGGACGGGGGGGGGTGGATTTTCATCGGACGACATTTGTATCAACGGACCAATACGTTTCTTTTTTATCAGATAATTTAATCGTATAATTACGATTGAGTTTACTCACAGTTATGGAATTGCTAAAAAACCCTTAAGCCGTGTCAATAAAAAATGGTTCGAATCAAGGGGATAGATCTGATGTTATCAAAATTTTTTTCATCTATTTTGTTTGATAACAAATCCGAACCCTGAACATAATGATTGCAATAAAAAATGAATATTAAATCAGCCGATAAAATTAAGCAGTCCGTCAAGGAAAAGTACGCGAAAATAAGCGAACAGAATGGAGATGCCGGATGCTGTGGGCCATCGGGCTGCGGTTCGCCCGATAGTCGTGTGGACTACACCATATTTTCTGACGATTACTCAAACCTGCTAGGCTACAATCCCGATGCGGATTTAAATCTTGGCTGTGGTCTGCCAACCGAATTTGCCAAGATGAAACCCGGGGATACGGTCGTAGATCTTGGTTCCGGAGCCGGAAACGACGCGTTTGTTGCTCGTCAGGTCGTGGGTGAATCTGGCAGGGTGATCGGAATCGATATGACGGAAGCAATGATTCAGCGAGCAACGTTGAACGCGATCAAGCTCAACTTCATGAATGTTGACTTTGTTTTGGGTGACATTGAACAGATGCCGCTTGATGATTCGATTGCAGACGTGGTGGTAAGTAACTGTGTGTTGAATCTTGTTCCTAATAAAGAGAAAGCCTTTTCTGAAACGTACCGGATTTTAAAACCGGGCGGTCATTTTAGTATATCAGATGTAGTAATTTCCGGAGACCTGCCGGATGCTATTAAAGAAGATGCCGAGATGTATGCGGGCTGTGTAGCCGGAGCGATCAACAAGATGGAATATCTGGAGATCGTAAAAAATGCCGGTTTTAAGAATATTTCCGTTCAGAAACTAAAAGAGATCCAGCTTCCAGACGAAATGTTGCTGAGCTATCTCTCAAAAAATGAGCTGGCGGCATTTCGAACCTCCGACACAGGCATTTATAGTATTACGCTGTACGCTGATAAAAGTGAATAAAGGCAAACCTCTCAAGCTCAAGACCTGCCGTGTTTGACAGCGTTGTCGTTTCTTGTACAGGTCACGATGGATGCTCTATAGTCAGGTGCCGTACAACGTGATTCCATATTTCGCATTAAATTCAAGCGGAGAAAATTCCGGGTATGATAAAAATTAATTGAAGAACGCAGAGCCGATAATCTGTTTCCGTTGAATCTTTGCGGCCATCATGAACTGACTAAAATCTTGAACAAGGTAAAATCATTAATTAATGGAGTCTGTTATGAACACTCAAACCTATTTTAACATGTGGAAAATGGGGCGAACCCGTCTGACCAATCAACTGGATGATATATCAAATGAGGATTTACTGAAACGAGTTCATAGCGACTCCAACAGCGTGGGCTGGCTGATGCGCCACATCGCGGAGGTAGAACTTCTCTTTGCGAAGAACGTATTTGAACGGGAGCTGAATGTAAAAGCGCAGACCATAGGTTCGATTGCCAAAGATCGCGGACAGTTCAATGAACTGGAGCCATTGCTGGAGCTCATTAAGAGGGCGGGTGATGAGCTGGGTGCTGCTATTCAGGAGATTGAAGATTGGACTGGTGACGTTTCTACGGCTGAATTTGGCACTGTGACCCGAGCGGAAGCTCTTGGCAGAATTACAACCCATACGGCCTATCATGCCGGACAAGCCGCGCTTGCAAAGAAGTATGGGGAGTGATCCGGTGTAAGACCTGTCATGTCAACGGAATCACAACGTGTTTTTCGGAGGGATGAGTAAAGACATCTCCTTATACCAGGATCCATCTTTCTTTATGTAAACAGCATTTTCAAACCCGCAATTATCAGAAAGAGTGCCAGCATCAGGAAGAGAATAACCGGCACGAGTTCCGGTGAAAAATATCCGGTTATGACAAGTATGGTTATGTACCCAGATGCACCGCCGGGTCTATGGAGCTGCAGATGAAAGCGATGAGGAAAAAGAGAAAAATAGGATAGATAGGTAAATCAATCACGAAACAAAGGAATAGCGATACGATGATTTATTTTTCACAGTTTACAGAGGGGTTACTCTTCAAGACAGAGGGATCAGTCTTCTTTAGAAAATTGAAGGCAGTGGAATTTATTCAGTGCAGCCTGTTGCCGATTTCATGAGCCAGACGCTCAATGGGATAAGCACCTTCATGAATTCCATGTACCTGCAGATTCCAGTTGAAGTCAGACAGAAGAGACGTTTGTTTGTTTTGAACGATGATTTGGCCGCCAATAATGTCGATTACTTTAGCCCCTTCAGTTCCGTCACCCCCTCCACCGGAGAGGAAAACAGTTAGTGTGTTTGATCCAAATTGCCTGGCAACAGAATCGAGTAAAAGGTCAATGGATGGCCTGAATCCTGCGACATCGGCAAGTTGATTCAAAATTATTTTGTTGACGCCTTCGCTTTTCTTTACTTGAATATGGTGGTTGCCGGGGGCCAGGTATGCGATACCATTTTTTAATACATCACCATCTTTCGCTTCTTTTACTTCGAGCTCCGTGTACCTGTTCAAATCTTCTGCCAGTACTTCACTATACAGGTCTTCAATATGCTGTAAAATGATGACAGGGACAGGTAAATTTTTTGGCAGTTGAGAAAGTAAGATGTATAAGGGCGCTATTCCACCCAGGCATCCTGCTATGACCAACAAATCCATTTGGCTCATGGAGGTTTTGAAAAAATTAGCCGGTATGGGATCCGTTGATTTGATTTTCTTATCTAAAATGTTCCGGGTTAATAAAACGGTGCGGTTTAACCTCGGGACTGCTTTAATGATGGGAATGATCCGATTTTGAAAAAAATCAATTGTCCGGACGCTATTACTGAATCGGGATGTTTTTGGGAAATATTCAACAGCCCCATTTTTTAAAGCATCTATTGCCGCTACAGCTCCTGACGTACTATGTGGAGTTAATACAATGATGGGCATATACTCCAGTTGCTGCCGGATTCTATGAAACAGTTTCATCTCCTCCGAATCAATATGATCGATACCCAGAATGAGCAGATCAGGCTCACTGATAACGATCTCCTCCTCAACCTTTTCAATTTGTTCGGTACTCGTTGAATGTGTCAAGCTTAAACCATCTGTTTTACAAATGGCCTCTTCAAGCCGTTTCCGAACATGTAAGTTGGGCTCTGCAACAAATATATTTATCCTTTTCATTGAGCACACCTTTATTTGGATATGTTACTAAACCAGACTCAGCTTCTATCCCCCATTTCGATAAAATCGCGTTTGTTTTTGCCTGTGTAAATCTGGCGCGGGCGTGTAATGGGTTGCTTTTCCTCTGTCATTTCTTTCCAGTTGGCTATCCAACCCGGCATTCTTCCTAATGCAAACATCACGGTAAACATCTCTGTGGGGATTCCCATTGCACGATAAAGTAAACCTGAGTAATAATCTACGTTTGGATACAGTTTTTTCTCGATAAAATATTCATCATTTAAAGCCGCTTCTTCAAGCTGTTTGGCGATATCCAGTAACGGATCATCAAGTTTTAAATCTTCTAGAACCTCATCTGCTGCTTTTTTGATAATGGTGGCTCTGGGGTCAAAATTTTTATAGACTCTGTGTCCAAATCCCATCAACCGCTGACCCGATTCCTTATCCTTAAACTTCGCGATCCACGTGTTGATGTTTTCTTTACTTGCTCCTCCGTCATCATAAATCTTCTGCAACATTTCAATGACAGCCTGATTTGCACCACCATGCAGTGGGCCCCATAACGCCATCACTCCGGCTGATGCGGCAGCATACAGATTGGCCTGCGATGATCCCACAACCCGTACCGTAGATGTTGAGCAGTTTTGCTCGTGATCGGCATGAAGTATCAGGAGTTTGTTTAGTGCAGAAACAATTTTGTCATTTATTTTATACTCCTCGGTAGGCATCGCAAACATCATATGCAGAAGATTGGCGCTGTAATCGAGCCTGTTTTGCGGATACATTGCAGGGTGTCCAACACTGTTTTTATATGACCATGCAGCTATGGTAGCGCTTTTCGCTAAAAGTCTGTGAATAGTCAGGTCGATATCTTTCTGATCTTGGTCAGGATTCAGTACATCTGGATAAAATGAAGACAACGCACCAATCATTGAGGCCAGTACCCCCATCGGATGTGCTCTCTGAGGGTAGCCTTCAAAAAACTTTTTCATATCCTCATGAATCAGCGTATGAGTAGTTACTGAATGTTTAAAATCTTCGTATTGACTCGTCGTTGGTAGTTCCCCATAGATTAACAGGTAGGCAACTTCCAGAAATGATGCACCATCAGCAAGTTGTTCAATTGGATAACCCCTGTAACGAAGCACGCCTTCTTCACCATTCAAAAAAGTAATTTCACTTTTCGTGACGGCCGTATTTTTTAAACCATAATCGAGAGTTACATACCCGGTTTCATTTCTTAATGCTCCGATATCGAATGCTTTTTCACCCTCAGATCCCGTGATCTCTTCCAGCTTTATAGTTGATGAATTTAAATTAATATCTGCCATTACAGCTCCTTGCCCTATAATTGATTGATTTTTTGCTTAAACCACAGTTGAACTTACAAATATTTTGGATAAATAGGTATAAATATCATAATTTAGGTTTAGACAATTTAAAAAACGACAATATGATTACAGAATTTGGCTTTGTACTGCTGTTTTTCATTACCGGGGCGATTTTCGTTGGTGTTGCTTTGTTTGTATCGAAATTGATTCGTCCCGACCGCCCGAATACGGCGAAACTGATGACCTATGAGTGCGGGGAGATTCCGTTCGGTGATGCCCGGGTTCAATTTAACAACCGCTTCTATATAATAGGTTTGCTGTTTCTCATCTTTGAAGTAGAAATACTATTGCTGTTTCCCTGGGCGGTTGTGTTTAAGGAGGTTGGATGGTTTGCCTTCGGAGCAATGTTTCTATTTGTATTCCTGATTTTTATAGGATTTATATACGAACTGGGCAAGGGACAACTTAAGTGGGACATACCCAAACCGAGACTCCCTGAATATGTTGATGGAGTTGGCGTGGTTGAACCTGATGATGAGCCGGAAGCTGATCAGTTAAAAATAATAACGGAAGTGTAGAGGGTAGTTTATGGGGATGCTCGACAAAAAATATCACGACAGCAACATCATCATCGTTGGGCTTGAAAGTGCTCTGAACTGGGCACGAAAAAACTCGCTCTGGTACGAACAGTTTGGCCTTGCCTGCTGTGCCATAGAGATGATGGCCACTGCCGCATCGAGATATGATTTTGACAGGTTTGGCATTATTCCCCGATCCTCACCGCGCCAGGCCGATGTCATGATTGTTGCAGGTACGGTAACGATGAAAATGGCCTCCCGTATTTTGAGGCTGTATGAGCAGATGTCCGAGCCCAGATACGTAATTAGTATGGGCTCATGTTCCAATTGCGGTGGTCCCTATTGGGAACATGGATATCACGTTTTAAAAGGGGTAGATAAGGTGATCCCGGTAGATGTTTATGTGCCCGGCTGTCCGCCCAGGCCCGAGGCACTGCTTGAAGGGTTTATGAAACTGCAGGAGAAAATAACCGGCGAAACGATCATCGAAAAAAGTTCTGAGAGTGCCGAAACGGAAGAGGCAAACTCATGAAATCAACGGAAGAAATTATTGAATATCTGACCGACCAATTTCCTGAAATAGAGTTCGAGGCTCTGCAGGCAGATATAGGGCCGATGAGAATTAAAGTGCCAGCTTCGGCTATTAAAGACGTAGCGAAAGTTCTGCGGGATGACGATGAGCTTCAGTTTAACACGCTGATGTGCCTCAGTGGATTACACTATCCAAAAGAGGAGGAGATGGGAGTGACTTATCATCTGCACTCAACCATTGTAGGTCACAGCCTCGCAATAAACGTACGGGTACCGGAAGAACAGCCAGAGGTACCCTCGGTTGAACAAATCTGGAAAACGGCCAACTGGCACGAGCGAGAAGCCTACGACATGTTCGGGATTATTTTTACCGGGCATCCGGATATGAGACGCATTCTTTGTCCTGATGACTGGGAAGGGCATCCGCTCCGGAAAGATTACGTACAGCAGGACACCTATCGCGGAATAACGACAAAAGAAAACTGATCCGTTGACGCTATGATTGAACTGATTTCAGATACCGGTGAACGTCGCGAGATGACCATAAACATGGGGCCGCAGCACCCCTCTACGCACGGTGTGCTACGGCTTGAACTAGTGCTGGATGGTGAAGTAATCAAACATGTAAAGCCTCATATCGGTTATCTGCACCGCTGTTTCGAAAAGTATGCTGAGGAAGTTGGCGATTATGCAAAAGTGATTCCCTATACCGACAGGATGGATTATGTTTCGGCAATGAATCAGGAGCACGGTTACGTGGTTGCCCTGGAACGGATGCTGGAACTGGAAGTCCCCGAACGAGTAGAGCACATTCGTATAATTGTAGCTGAGCTACAGCGAATTGCAAGTCATTTACTGGGAATAGGCGCGTTTGGGCTTGATCTTGGGGCCTTTACTCCGTTTCTCTATCTGTTCACCGAGCGCGAAAAAATACTCGATATCTTTGAAAAAACGAGCGGGGCACGGCTGCTTTACAACTACATGGCTGTAGGTGGATTGATGAGGGATGTACATCCGGAGTTTAAAACAGATGTCACCGATTTTGTAACGACTTTTCGGCCGAAAATCAAAGAACTGGATGACCTGCTTTCCTACAATAAAATTTTTGTAAAACGAACGGCAAACGTCGGAATATTACCCGATAAAGTGGCGCTAAACTATGGAGCCTCGGGCCCTGTGTTGAGAGGATCCGGCGTAAAATGGGATTTGCGCAAGAATGATCCGTATTCCATCTACGACCGATTTGAGTTTGATATCCCTGTTGGGTCAGGAGAAATGGGATCTTTGGGCGACTGCTGGGACCGATACATCGTACGGGTCCATGAAATGGAGCAGAGCCTCAGAATTATTGAACAGGCCCTCGATGCCATGCCGGAGGAGGGCGACGTGATGGAAGCCATTCCGAGAAGGATACGGATGAAGGAGGGTGAAATTTATGTAAGGACAGAATCGCCAAGAGGTGAACTGGGATACTTCATCGCCGGCGATAATTCTGCCACTCCTTACCGGGTAAAAGCCCGGGCTCCGAGTTTTGTACACCTGAGTATGCTGCCTTCAATCTCAAAAGGTTCGTTAATAGCTGATATGGTAGCTATTGTGGGGAGTATTGATATTGTTTTGGGGGAAGTAGATAGATGAAAAGTAAAAAGCTGGAGCGGAAGCGACAGTCCCGACTCCTCGGGGTGAAGAATTTACCTCTTTATTTAAAATGACATGATCAACACAATTGCAAATAGCGTTAGCTCACTGCCCATTTTGGTTCATGCGGCCATACCGCTCACAATTATTTTGGTATATGCACTCGTAGCTATCTGGGGTGAACGGAAGGTAGCAGGGTTTATTCAGGACAGGCTGGGGCCTATGCGTGTGGGAGGCTGGCAAGGCTGGGCACAGTCCATTGCCGATCTGCTGAAACTGATCCAGAAAGAAGACATTGTGCCGACCAACGCCAGCCGCTTTCTCTTTAAGTTTGCTCCATTTATGATGTTTGCTGCATCCTATGCAGCGTTCGCCGTTATTCCGTTCAGCAGCGGCTACATTGGCAGTAACATTAATATTGGAGTGTTCTATCTGCTTGCCGTAACATCGGTTCTTACCCTGAGCATTATCATGGCAGCGTGGGCAAGCAATAACAAATGGTCGCTGCTGGGTGGCATGCGAAGTGCCGCTCAAATGGTTAGCTACGAAGTGCCGACCATCGCAACTGTATTGACGGTTATTGTGGTTTCAGGCTCCCTGAACCTGATGACCGTAACCGAAATGCAGTCGGGGAATGATATTCTTGGCTTTATACCCAATTGGTTCATATTTCAAAACCCGTTTTTACTCGTGGCATTTGTAATCTTTTTCATCTCCATTCTTGCTGAGTCGCACAGGGTGCCGTTTGACCTGCCTGAATCGGAATCAGAACTGGTAGCGGGTTATCAAACCGAATATTCGGGCATGAGATGGGCCATGTTTATGCTGGCCGAATATGCCGATATGTTACTACTCTCTTTATTAGGCGCAACACTCTTCTTCGGAGGATGGAACAGCCCGTTCGGTGAATTTATGGGCGGTCCGCTATGGGGATTCTTCTGGTTTATGCTGAAAGGCTTGCTGCTGGTATTCGTAATGATGTGGATTCGGTGGACTTTGCCAAGGTACCGGGTAGATCAGCTGATGCATATTTGCTGGAGTATTCTCATTCCACTTTCATTTATCAACCTAGTATTGGTGGCATTATGGGAATTGATTTTTTAACGAACAGATCGGATAACAAATGGTAAATGCAATGAAAGAGGGCTGGAGCACATTCAAATCGATCTTTATCGGTATGGGTGTTACTATACGCCATTTCTTTGGGCCGACTGTAACCCTGCAGTACCCTGATGAGCGGTACGAACTGCCGAAAGATTCCCGTGCCAAACTGTACGTGAATATCGACGACTGCATTGGCTGTAATCTCTGCGCCCGCGCTTGTCCCGTAAACTGTATCGATATTGAAACGGTGCCTGCAACTGCTGATGTGGACCTGGGCAAAACGTCAACCGGAAATCCCAAACGCTTCTGGCTCCCGCGGTTTGATATCGATATGGCCAAATGCATGTACTGCGATCTGTGCGTTCATCCCTGCCCAACGAACTGTATCTACATGGTGTCTGAATATGAATACTCGGAGTTCGACCGAACAAATCTGGTGTATCACTTTAGTAACCTGGAGCCCGAAATGGTAGCCGAGGTGAAAGAGAAAGCTGAAATAGAAGCAGAAGAGAAGAAAAAGCAGCGTGAAGAGATGAAGAAGAAAAAAGCGGAGGCGGCAAAGAAGAAGAAAGAGATGGAAGCCAAAAAAGCGGAGAATCAAAAAACTGAGAAAGATGATGATGCTTCCAAACCGGAAAACAATGGGGGTTCATAGCTCATGGAATTAACAACGCTGTTTTTTTATCTCTTTTCGATTGTCACGGTAGTAGCCGCAGCAGTGATGGTATTCTCAAAAAATATTGTGCATTCAGCATTCGCTCTCATGTTTACACTAATTGGTGTGGCGGCACTCTATGTACTCCTCTATGCCGACTTTATGGCCGCTACCCAGCTTTTGGTTTATGTGGGTGGCATACTGATCCTCATACTTTTTGGAATCATGCTCACCACGCAGGGTAAAAGCCTAAGCTTCAAAACCAGCACGGTAAATATTGCACCGGCGTCTATTCTATCGGTAGCTGCAGCGGCGCTGCTGATCTATGCATTTGTGCAAACAGACTGGAAAATCACCGAAAGCGGCGTCCGGGATGAAACCGTACACGAATTAGGTATGATGCTGATGGGCGAGTATATACTGCCCTTCATTGTGGTTGGCGTGCTTCTGCTCATTGCAATTATCGGGGCCATTTTAATGGCGACCCGGCTTTCGGTAAACAACGACGGAGAAGTCTGAATTATGAAATTAAAAACATCAAAAAGATGATAGATCCCGGACTCACACATTTTTTAATCGTGGGCGCCATACTGTTCGCTCTTGGGTTGATGGCTATTCTTTCCAGACGAAATACCATCATGGTGTTGATGGGAGTGGAGCTGGTTTTAAATGCAGCCAACATCAATCTGGTTGCATTCAGCCGGTTTACAGAGTTATCACTCGATGGTCAGATGATCAGCCTGTTTGTCATCATAATTGCCGCTTCCGAAGCCGCCGTAGCGCTTGCAATTGTACTGAATGTGTACAACCGATTTAAGACCATCAATCTGGATCAAATTAACCTGATGAAGGGATAGAAATGACTCAACCAAGAACATTAATTAACTGAAAAATATGTTCACTCAGCTGCCATTAGTCATTTTACTGCTGCCACTGCTGGCTTTTGTGTTAATCATTTTCCTCGGGAAAAGATTGCCCCGGCAGGGCGACTGGCTTGCCACAGGGTTGATGGCGATGGCTTTCGGGCTATCCCTCTTTCTATTGATTACCAAGTTAACCGGCCATGCTGACGAGGTTTTCAGCCATTCTGTTACATGGGTTGTTGTAGGTTCACAGACCATAAGTTTTGGTATCATGATCGACAACCTGGCTGCCGTCATGCTTCTGGTTGTAACACTGGTCAGCCTGCTTGTACACATCTTTTCGATGGGATACATGAAGGATGATGTTCGCTACTCCCGCTATTTTGCAATGCTCGGGCTCTTCTCCTTTTCAATGCTCGGTATTGTACTGACCAACAACATTCTGCTGATGTACATATTCTGGGAGTTGGTAGGGATCAGTTCGTATCTGCTTATTGGCCACTGGTACGAGAAAAAATCGGCATCAAATGCAGCCAATAAAGCCTTCATTGTGAACCGGATTGGAGATTTCGGGATGTTTATCGGAATTATGATACTGTTCTTCTCCTTTTCATCCTTTGCGTTCGAATCGATATTCTCATCCATAGAGGCCGGCCAGCTGCCATTTGACAGTGAAGGATGGCTCACCGCTGCAGGCGTTCTTATATTTTGTGGCGCTGTGGGTAAATCCGCACAGTTTCCGCTGCATGTCTGGCTTCCAGATGCCATGGAAGGTCCAACCCCGGTAAGTGCACTCATCCACGCTGCAACGATGGTAGCGGCCGGGGTGTATTTGGTGGCGCGGGTTTTCCCGATGCTTACGGCCGATGCACTCCTCATTATCGCATATATCGGGGCAATTACTGCACTGATAGCCGCCTCAATTGCCATCACGCAGTTTGATATTAAAAAAGTGCTTGCCTACTCCACCATCAGTCAGCTTGGATATATGATTATGGCGCTTGGAGTTGGAGCCTACACCGCCGGTTTTATGCATCTTGTTACTCATGCGGCTTTTAAAGCGGGGCTGTTTCTCGGTGCCGGAAGCGTAATATATGCCATGCACGCCTCTCTGCACAAAGTTCACGATCACAAGACCGATGCCCAGGATGTTCGAAACATGGGCGGGCTTAAATCCAAAATGCCGGTTACATACTGGACATTTTTGATCTTCACCCTGGCAATTTCCGGTGTACCGCTTACCTCAGGCTTCTTAAGTAAAGATGAGATCCTGGCAGGTACATTGGCATTCAGTACTCTTAACGGACATTGGTTGCTTCCTCTGATTGGATTTGCCGTGGCCGGGCTCACAGCATTCTATATGTTCCGGTTGCTCATCCTTGCGTTTCACGGAACTCCGGCCCACGACAAAATTCAATCAGGGGTTTCTGAATCTCCGGTTGTGATGAAAATACCTCTTATTGTACTTGCCGCTCTGTCACTATTTGTCTTTTACAGCTTCAATCCATTCGGGGCGTCAAGCGGCTGGTTTTACGGAGCGATTGAACGTCCTTTGAGTGTGGTGCCCGAACTGCTTCAACCCGCAACATATTCGGTATTCTATGAAGCAGTGAGCAGCGTGCATACCACAGCGATGATCTTATCAATCCTAATTGCAGCCGGGGGGATTCTAATGGCATTTTCCGTATACCAATGGAAGAAAATCAGTGCGGATGCCCTCGCAAAACGAGCCGGATTTCTATACAAGGGCTCCATCAATAAGTGGTATTTCGATGATATTTATAACACACTGTTTCTTAACGGAAGCCATGTGGTAATGAGGGCATTGCGATGGTTTGATGAAACCATTATCGACGGAATTGTAAACGGAGCAGCAACCGTAACAACCTTTGTCTCACGCATCAGCGGGTGGGTGGATAACAATATTGTAGACGGCCTTGTAAACGGAACAGCTGCCACAGCCGACAGGGCAGGGGCACTTTTGAGTCGTATTCAATCAGGAAAAGTGCAGACGTACCTGCTGTATGTCATTTTCAGTTTCCTGATTCTATTTGTCTTTTTTGTGTGATAACTAAATTTAAAAGTGTAAACCTATGGAATTTCAAATATTTGGTGTGGGAATTTTAACCTGGATAGTATTCATCCCAATTATCGGTATGGGTATCGTACTGCTGCTTCCGGATAAAAGCCGAAATGCTATTCGATGGACTGCAGCAGTGGCCACCGGTTTACAGGTGATTCTTGCCGGGGTGATCTTTACCCTGTTCGATCGGGCCAAACTTGGAATAAACGATGCTGAAAGTTTTCAGTTTGTTGAAAAATTTAGCTGGATTACCGTAGAAGCCGTTCCGTGGGTAGGGCGAATTGAAATCAACTATTTTGTCGGAATAGACGGGCTCAGCGTGCTCATGATTCTGCTGACTTCACTGATCGGTTTCATTGGTGTGGTCTCTTCATGGAATATTGATAAGATGATCAAAGGATATTTTGCTCTCTACCTGCTTTTGGTAACAGGGATGATGGGAGTGTTTGTCTCCCTCGATTTTTTCCTCTTTTTCATCTTTTGGGAAGTGATGCTGCTACCCATGTACTTTTTGATCGGCCTCTGGGGCGGCCCGCGCAGGGAATATGCAGCGATTAAATTTTTTCTCTACACATTTGTAGGCGGCATACTGATGCTGTTGACCATGCTGGCTCTCTATTTCAGCGTGGCCTATACCGATCCGGCAACCGGGCAATCGGTTCACACCTTCAATATTCTCCATATGATGGACCCCTCCAACTATGTGGAGGGCGGCCTGCTATCCGGTGTGGATACAACCTGGCGCTACGTAGCCTGGATGGCCTTGTTCATCAACTTTGCGATCAAGATTCCGCTGTTTCCATTCCATACGTGGCTTCCTGATGCTCACGTTGAGGCGCCCACGCCGATTAGTGTTATCCTGGCGGGTGTGCTGCTGAAACTGGGTACATACGGACTGCTGCGAATCAACTTCCCGATTTTTCCGGATGCAACTGTCTACTTTATCTATTTCATGGCAGTGCTCGCTATGATCAGTATTATTTATGGAGCTTTCTGCGCAATGGCACAGGATGATTTCAAAAAGCTTATTGCTTACTCCTCTATCAGTCACATGGGAATTGTGGTGCTTGGTATAGCAGCGCTGAACACTCAGGGAATGGTGGGTGGCGTATTGCAAATGTTCAATCACGGTATCATTACCGCTGTTCTCTTCCTGGCCGTTGGTGTGCTGTACGATCGAACTCAAAAACGAGGGTTGTATGACTTTGGAGGAATTGCCAATCAGATGCCTAAATATACCGGATTGGCCATGATCGGGATGTTTGCAGCTTTGGGACTTCCGGGACTCAACGGGTTCGTTAGTGAGCTTTTCTCATTCCTCGGAGCGTTTGAGGCTTACAAGTGGATAGCCATCATTTCGGTAACCGGCATTATCATCACAGCCGGATATATTCTCTGGACCATTCAGCGGGTTTTCCTTGGAAGCACACCCGATAAACTGGCCGATCTGAAAGACCTAACGCCAAGAGAGTACCTCATGTTTGTGCCTTTAATTATCCTGATCATTTTACTGGGAATATATCCTGCACCTGCAATCGAACTGATGAACAGTTCACTGAGCCACCTTGTGGAGTTCGTAAACACGGGAGGCCGATAACATGAGCCATTTTGGAATTGAAGTCATCATCAACAGAAATAGCCTCATAAACCGGAAAACTTTCAGATTCTGCAGATTATGGTAGAACATACAATACATAGCCTGGGTTTTTATCTGCCTGAGATTGTGATGGTACTCACCCTCTGCGCAATTATTGTGGCAGATCTGATTGTCAAAAAAAGGAAACAGATTTCAGGAATTGTGCTGTTGGCCGGTTTATTTATTGCAGGAGTAATGCTGTTATTTCAGCCGGCAGGATCTGAATCTGTGTTCTACGATATGGTGGCATCAGATCCCTTCGCCTTCTATTTTAAAGCGATTATTCTGCTTGCTGCAATCTTTGTGGTACTCTTTTCATTGAACAGCAGAGAGCTTGAGGAATATCTAGAGCGAATTGGCGAATATTATATGCTCATTGCCGGCATGGTTTTCGGAATGCTGATGATGGTGGGTTCTGCCAATCTTTTGCTGATGTTTCTTGCGCTTGAGATCACCAGTATCAGTTCGTACGTGCTGGCAGGTTTCACGAAGAGGTCTGATCGTTCATCCGAGGCATCTCTCAAATACGTTATTTACGGGGCTGTATCTTCGGGAATTATGTTATATGGCTTAACACTTCTAATCGGTATTACAGCATCTACTGATATTTACGGCATTAATGCAGCGCTGGCGCAGGGTGTGGATCAGGTTCTGTTGTTAAATCTATCCATTTTGCTGATTATAGTCGGCTTTGGTTTTAAGATTGCAGTGGTGCCGTTTCATTTCTGGGCACCTGATGTATATGAAGGAGCGTCTTTTCCGGTTGTTGCTCTGCTTGCTGTGGCATCAAAAATAGCAGCTTTTGGAATGCTGATCCGGTTTTTTGGAGTCTCATTTATCGATTCTGCAGGCTTGTCAGCAGACGGCAGCTGGTCCATAATCAACGGTCTGCACTGGGATCTTTTGTTGGGCGTAATCGCCGCTTTAGCCATGATTTTGGGCAACCTGGCTGCCCTCAAACAGGACAATATCAAACGGATGCTTGCCTATTCAAGTATCGCGCATGCCGGCTATTTATTAATGGGTGTGGTACTGTTAACCGGAGAGGGGATAGCCACCGTCATGATGTACCTCTTTATCTATCTCTTTATGAACCTGGGGGCATTTTATGTAGCGATGTTGTTTTATAATGAGACCGGGGTCGAATCGATAGAGGGGTATAAAGGATTTGGTATTCGTTCACCTCTTGCAGGGGTTGCACTCACCATCTTTTTGGTATCGCTTACCGGTTTGCCGCCTACAGCAGGCTTTGTGGCAAAACTCTATATTTTCGGCGCGGCCGTTAGTGCCGGATGGATTTGGCTTGTAGCCATTGCCGGAATCACAACCGTAATTTCCCTTTTTTATTACATCAGGGTGGTTCGGAACATGTTTTTCTATCAACCGAATCCCGATCAACAGCCGATTCATTTTAACAGTTTGACGAAGGCATTGCTCTATACACTACTAATTCCGACATTGGTTCTTGGAGTTTATTTTTCACCGCTATTGAGGGCTGTAAGAGATTCTGTTTTTCTGATCGGGTTTTAAAAATAATCAGCTTACAAACCGGCCCGATAAGCTGGTATTGCTGTCATTTAAACGAATTGCAATTGCAGTGATACCATATCGCAATGCGCTGTAGTGAATGAAATCTGTAATGTTTTAAACATAAATAGGAACCGGATTTAGATTATAAATCAGGCGAAATGTGCTCCCCACCTATGTAAGGAGGGGCCGGGGGTGGTAGCCTTAGATTATAGAATTGAAATTAATTTCAGATAACTATTTCAACCACCCCTTAATCCCCTCCTTTTGAAGGAGGGGAATTTTCAATCGTGAAAAGGAACATTATCAATCGAACTCAGAGTCGGAGGAATCATTATGAATGAATCAAAAGCGGAACAACTTTACAAACAGGCAGAAGAAGATTTAGAAAGTGCAAGCACAGAGCTGTACAGGCCTTCGGGTGATGTTGTTACCTTTGCTGCCTGTCAATTTTCAAGAAAAGCGTTGTATAGATTTCTAAACGCTCTGGCTATTTATCAATCCAGAAACAAGAATATTATTCTTGAACCCAATCTTACACTGGAGCAACTGATTACATTTTGCGGTCAGCATAACAAGGAAATTGAAAGCATTGATTTCAGCTCGCTAAATTGTAGATGTGCCCCTGTTATTAGTGATGGTGATGAACAAATTATATACTGCACAAGTGTGCAAAAAGTGGATTATTGCGCTAAACTGGCTTTAGAAGTTAAAGAGATTGTACGTAAAGAGATGGATGATAGTTTGAATTGAGTTTATATTTAGAGATGGTTCTGAGGACTATGCAATAGGGTGTATAGTTTAGTATCTTACCACGCTGTTATTGCCAGATCGTTAAATAGATATTTAAAAACCCCGGATACATCTTTCATGTTTTCAACCTCCTGCCATTATGGCCTCCAGGCTATGCTTTACATAGCTATGCATTCTTCTGAAGACAAAAATGTTGGACTTAAAGTAATCGCTGAAGGGCAGGATATTCCCCGCCATTTCCTAAGTAAAATATTACAACAGCTTGTCAAGAATAACCTTTTACTTTCGATGAAGGGACCAACAGGCGGTTTTAGTCTTGCAAAAGCCCCTGAAAAAATTACATTAATCAAGATCATTGAAGCGATAGATGGGCTTGGGGTATTTAACAAGTGTGGAATCGGCTTTAAACAATGCAACGACAAGAAACCGTGCCCGATCCACGATGAATATAAAAAGGTGAGACAGCAGGTCGAAAATCTCTTCAGTTCAAAAAATCTACAAGACCTCATCGAGGATGTGAAAGAGGGAAATAGTATAATTTCCATTACCGGCTGATTAAACTAAATCGGGGCAGAGCGAGTCCAGCCTGAGTTTTAAATACACCTATGTATTAAAGATTGGGTCTAAATTGTAAAAGCCGCTTGTGGTATCAGGAATATTTTAGTAGATTATTTTAGAGTTTTATATCTAAATATCTTATATGTAGCATTGAGATCACCCACAAACATTTAAACAGTGCTTAAGCACCGGAATTATGTTTTCTGCCTCCTGCCATTACGGGATACAAGCTATGATGTGTATAGCGAAACAATCTTCCAGTGAAGAGAATTTAGAGCTGAGCAAGATTGCAGAAGAGTATGATATTCCTAAGCACTTTTTGAGCAAAATTTTACAGCAGCTTGTGAAGGGTAAATTGCTGAGTTCTACGAAGGGCCCATCGGGCGGGTATAAATTAACTCGTCATCCTGATGAAATAACACTAATTGAAATTGTTGATATCATTGACGGACTGGACGTATTCTACGAATGCGGAATTGGCTTTAAAAAATGTAATGATGAAGATCCCTGCCCTTTCCATGTTGACTACAAAAAAGTTCGGAATAAAGTTAAAGATCTCTTTGAGAAGAAAACACTTGGAGAGCTGAGTAGAGTTGCTGAAGCATCAGACCCAATACTTCACATATTATAAATGGCAAGCTTAATACCATATTAATGTAAGCCTGATTTTTAATTACAAGAATTAACTCTCATGAAGGATACAAAAAAAAGCCAGACAAAGGTCACAATTGATGCTAATGAAGCGGCTGCCCATATAGCTCACAAACTCAGCGAAGTCATCGCTATTTACCCGATTACACCGTCTTCAGGTATGGGGGAGTTGAGTGATGAATGGTCGATGGCTGGCAGAAAAAATATTTGGGGCACTGTGCCCGATGTTATCGAACTGCAGAGTGAAGGAGGAGCAGCCGGCACGCTTCACGGAGCTCTTCAAACCGGTGCTATAAGCACAACATTTACAGCTTCGCAGGGGCTTTTGCTGAAAATGCCTAACCTTTTTAAAATTGCAGGTGAGCTCACTCCTGCCGTTATTCACGTTGCAGCGCGATCCGTAGCTACTCATGCGCTCTCCATCTTTGGTGATCACAGTGATGTAATGGCTATGCGCCCAACGGGAACAGCTATTCTAAGTTCAAACAGCGTGCAGGAAGCCATGGATATGGCATTGATTGCCCACGCTGCCACACTGGAATCTCGCATTCCGTTTATTCATTTCTTTGATGGATTCCGAACCTCTCACGAAGTTCAAAAAATTGAACAAATACCTGATTCTGTCATCCGGGATATGATTGATGATGATTGGGTAATAGCCCACAGGAAACGGGCACTTACACCCGATAAGCCTGTTATTCGCGGGACTGCACAGAATCCTGATGTCTTTTTTCAGGCAAGAGAAACCGGAAACCAATACTATAATGAATGCCCGGGAATTGTGCAGCGGGCAATGGATAAATTTGCAAAACTAACCGGCAGGCAGTACAACCTTTTCGACTATGTTGGCCCTGAAGATGCAGAGCGCGTAATTATCATTATGGGATCAGGAGCAGAAACAGCACATGAGACCATCGAAAAACTGAATGCCAAAGGCGAAAAAACCGGCATCATTAAGTGCCGATTGTTCAGACCATTTGGTATGGAGCAGTTTATCGAAATGCTGCCTGAAACGGTGAAGGCAATTGCTGTGCTCGACAGAACCAAAGAGCCGGGAAGCACAGGTGAACCACTCTATAACGATGTGTTATCGGCATTACATGAAAACCGGGCAGAACAATGGAAATCATTTGCCGCTGAGCCGAAAGTAGTTGGTGGCCGATATGGCCTCTCATCCAAAGAATTTACTCCTGCTATGATTAGCAGGATTTTTGATGAATTGAAGTCAGAAAAACCTAAAAATCACTTCACAATTGGCATTAAGGATGATATTACTCATACCAGCCTCGATTTTTCAACGAATGGATGGGATTCGGATCAGGATGTATTTGAAGGGCTCTTTTATGGATTAGGGGCCGACGGTACCGTGAGTGCCAATAAAAATTCCATCAAAATTATAGGAAATAACACCGATTATTTTGCCCAGGGTTATTTTGTATATGACTCAAAGAAATCGGGAGCGACCACTGTTTCCCATCTCCGTTTCGGTCCCAATCCAATCCGCTCTGCATACCTGATTAGTAAGGCGAAATTTGTGGCTTGCCATCAGTTTCAATTTCTGGAACGGCTTGATATGCTTAAAAAAGCCCGAGACGGAGCTACGTTCCTTTTGAATGCACCGTACGCCCCGGACGAAGTGTGGGAAAATATTCCCAGGAAAGTTCAGGAGCAGATCATTGAAAAGAATCTGAAATTTTATGCGATTGACGCTTACAAAGTAGCTGGCGAAAATGGTATGGGTACTCGTATCAATACGGTAATGCAGACCTGCTTCTTTGCTATTTCTGATATTTTACCCAAAGAGAAAGCTATTCTTTTAATTAAAGGCGCAATCAAAAAAGCGTACGGAAACAAAGGCGAAAAAATACTGCAAAGTAACTATGCCGCCGTTGATAATTCTGTGGAAAACCTTTTTGAAATCGAAGTACCCGAAACAGCCGGCTCTTCGATCGAAATGAGGCCGCCGGTCCCCGATGAAGCACCTGACTATGTGCAAAGAGTGATTGCTGAAATCATATCCGGTAACGGTGACGATCTTCCAGTGAGTGCTTTTGAAGCAGACGGGACCTTCCCTACGGCAACAACCCAATGGGAAAAAAGAAACATTGCTCAGGAAATCCCGGTACTTGAATCGGATATCTGTATACAGTGCGGTAAGTGTATGTTTGTTTGTCCGCATTCTGTGATACGCATGAAGGCATTCGACGGCGAATTACTGGAAGCGGCTCCCGAAACATTCAAGTATATGGATGCCCGGGGACGTGAGTGGCCAGACAACACGAAAGTGAGTATCCAGGTTTCAGCGGAAGATTGTACAGGCTGTGAGCTCTGTGTGGAAGTGTGTCCTGCTAAAGACCGGACCAATGTAGGGCGCAAAGCACTGAACATGGCCCCGATAGAGCCACTGCTCGAGCAGGAAAAAGAGAATTGGGACTTCTTCCTTACACTGCCGGAATATGACCGGTCAGAAATAAAACACGAAACAGTAAAAGGGTCACAATTCCTGCAGCCTCTATTTGAATTTTCAGGTGCCTGTGCAGGATGTGGTGAAACACCCTATATCAAACTGGTCACTCAGCTATATGGCGACCGGATGGTTATTGCGAACGCAACAGGCTGTTCAAGCATATACGGCGGCAATCTGCCCTCAACTCCATACACTAAAAACAGCGAAGGCTTGGGCCCTGCCTGGTCGAATTCACTGTTCGAAGATAACGCTGAATTCGGGCTTGGCTTCCGGGTAACCATCGATAAGCACACCGAACAGGCTCGGGAAATGCTAACGGGCATGAATGGTGCTTTGGAAAATGGTCTTGCTGATGAAATTCTCAACGCCGATCAATCCACAGAACCTGGTATTTATGAACAGCGGCTGCGTATAGCCAAATTGAAAGAGATACTTAAAGATTCGGGTGATCCGAGTGCCAGGATGCTGTTAAGCCTGGCCGATTATCTTGTGCGAAAAAGTGTCTGGATCTTTGGCGGAGACGGCTGGGCCTACGACATTGGTTATGGCGGTCTGGATCACGTACTGGCAAGCGGCCGCGACGTAAATATCCTGGTGATGGATACTGAAGTTTACTCCAACACCGGAGGACAATGCTCTAAAGCAACCCCTCTGGGAGCTGTGGCCAAGTTTGCCGCTGCCGGAAAACGTGTAGGCAAAAAAGATCTCGGCCTTATGTCGATACAGGGAAGCAAAGCATACGTAGCACGGATTGCGATGGGTGCCAGCGATATGCAAACCATGAAGGCGGTTATTGAAGCGGAACGCTACCCGGGACCATCCATCATTATTGCCTATAGCCACTGTATAGCTCATGGTTACAACATGAAAAATGGACTCAGTCAGCAAAAACTCGCGGTTGACTCAGGATACTGGCCATTATTCAGGTTCGATCCTTCAAGGATAGATGAAAATAAAAATCCATTCCAGCTTGATTCAAAAGCCCCGAAAATAAAGCTTAAAGAGTATGCATACAACGAAATGCGTTATCTGATGCTGGCTAAATCCAATCCAAAAATTGCTAAGGAACTTATGTCGCAGGCTCAAAAAGAAGTGAATGAACAGTGGAGGGTATACGAACAGCTTGAGAAGGTCTATGAACCGGAAGAATAAACGGCATTATTCAATAATATCTAAACGTATATAAATCATGAATTTAGAAACAACCTATCTTGGTTTAAAATTAAAAAACCCTCTGGTGCCATCTGCGTCACCACTGTCAAGTGAAGTGGATAATGTAAAAAGGCTGGAAGATGCGGGTGCGTCAGCCGTGGTGATGTATTCACTGTTTCAGGAACAGATTGATGCTGAAAACCTGGCACTTGATCATTATATAAATACTCCAGAGGAGAGTTACGCCGAAGCTACAAGTTACTTCCCTGAACCCCAGGAATACCACAATCTCCACGCGGAAGATTACCTTGAACAGATTGCGGCACTGAAAAATGCTGTGGATATTCCTGTTATTGCGAGTATCAACGGTGTATCGGAGGGTGGCTGGATGAACTACTCTAAAAAGATGGAAGAGGCCGGCGCAGATGCCTTAGAACTGAATATTTACTACATCGCCGGAGATCCTACACTCACATCTCAGGATGTCGAGCAGATGTATATCAATGATGTAAAAGCGGTAAAAAAAGCCGTGAGTATTCCTGTATCTGTTAAACTTGGTCCTTACTTTAGCTCGTTTGGTAATATGGCTGTTAGATTTGAAGAGGCCGGTGCAGATGGGCTGGTTCTGTTTAACCGGTTCTACCAGCCTGATATTGACCTTGAAAATCTGGAAGTGAATCCCAGCCTTGAATTGAGCAGCACATTTGAAAAGCGGCTTCCACTGCGCTGGATAGCCATGCTGCGACCCCATTTGAAGGGAAGTATTGCTGCTACAACAGGGATTCATACTGCTAAAGATGTGCTTAAAATGCTGTTGGTTGGCGCTGATGTCACCATGATGGCTTCTGTCTTGCTTTACAGCGGTCCGGGCATTTTAAAGCATATCGAGAAGGAGATGGTCCAGTGGATGGAAGAGAAGGAGTATACTTCAGTTGAGGAAATGAAAGGAGCTATGAGCTCGGCTTCGGTCGCAGATGCAAGCGCATTTGAGCGTGCAAACTACATCAAAATACTGCAGGGTTTTAAAATGGAAGATTTTAAATGATGTGAATATTTGAGATGAGTTAATTATTGAGTGTCCCCCTTTCCCCATCGGGATCCCCGCGGGGGAAGGGGGAAGCGAACAGAGAGAGCTGAGGGATGACTCTCTGAGTTCGGAAGTGTCCATTTTTTGTTGTTAAGCACATAAGGTCATACCTCATTGCTAGGCTGTCCAAAAAGTCAAAATTATTTAAGCAAAATCTCCAAAGGTTTAAAACCCTTGGAGGGTTCATCAAATATTAGCAAAACACCTTAAATATTTAGTTTAAATAAACTTAAATCAGACTTTTTGGACAGCCTCGAAACTCTCAAACTAACTCATATTTCGAATTCACTTAGAATAGCCTTTACAGATGCACCCCAACAACTGTCTAATCTATACTCAGTCTAAATTTTCGTGTTTTAACATAAGAAATTGTCAGATGCAGTAGTTTTCATTAATTTAATTGTAGAGTTTTTTGTCTAATTATCTTTAATTATCAAAAAACACTCCTTAATGAGGTATAAACCCAAAATAAACCCATAATATCATGGCTGTTTTTATAACTGATACCTGTATTAATTGTGCAGCATGTGAACCTGAATGTCCAAATCAGGCAATTTACGAACCGGGTGCCGATTGGTCTATGGCAGATGGCACCAGCCTTTCGGGCATGGTTACTTTGCTGGATGGCCGGGAAGTTGATGCAGATGAGAGACAAGAGCCAATCTCTGATGAATTTTACTTTATCGTGCCAGATAAGTGCACCGAATGTAAGGGCTTCCACGACGAAGAGCAGTGCATCGTTTTTTGCCCCGTACCGGATTGCATTATTCCTGATCCTGATCATGAAGATTCAGAAGATGAGCTTATTGCACGGCAGGAGTTTCTGCACGGTTAACTAATAATATAATCCGCAACGATCTATTTAAGGTGATATGATGTCAGATAACGTTTTAGAAAAAAAGATGCGAAAAGTTGTGGTACGCTTTTCCGGCGATTCCGGTGATGGCATGCAGCTTACCGGCGACATGTTTTCACAATCTTCGGGGCAGGAAGGTCTGGATCTGACAACTACACCCGATTTTCCAGCCGAAATCAGGGCACCTCAAGGTAGTATTGGCGGTGTTTCGAGTTTTCAGATTCAGATTGGCGGTACAGAAATCTATACGCCGGGCGATGAGGTGGATGTATTGGTTGTCATGAATCCGGCGGCTCTTAAGGCAAACCTCGGTATGCTTAAGCCGGGGGGCACCATTATTGCGGATATGGATAGTTTTAGCAGGCGTAACCTGAAAAAAGCGGAATATGACTCAAATCCTCTCGAGGATAATTCACTTGATGAATACCACGTAATTCAGGCACCGGCAACGTCACTCACCAAGTCGGCTTTAAAAGATCTTGGGCTACAGAATCGGACTATGGCCCGCTGTAAAAATATGTTTGCACTGGGGATTGTCACCTACATCTTCAGCCGGCCTCTAGAGAATGTAAAAGCGTTAATTGACAACAAATTCGGAAACAAGCCGGATATAGCTGAAGCAAATAAGCTCGCCCTGGAAACAGGATACAATTTCTCTGAAAGCACCGAACTGTTTGGGGCATCTATTGTTATTCCGCCTGCTGAACTTCAAAAAGGAACCTATCGCAATATTGACGGCAATACGGCTATAGCATGGGGGCTCCTTGCTGCTTCTGAAAAAAGCGGTCGAAAATTATCACTCTCTTCTTATCCGATTACTCCTGCGTCTGAGATATTGCACGAACTTTCAGCAAGAAAAGATATGGGGGCAATTGTATTTCAGGCTGAAGATGAAATTGCGGCTATTTGCGCTGCTATAGGCGCATCTTTCAGCGGTAATTTGTCCGTAACCACAACCTCCGGACCCGGATTGTCACTTAAATCTGAGGCAATGGGCCTGGCATTGATTTCCGAAATTCCGCTTGTGATCGTCAATGTTCAGAGAGCAGGCCCATCAACCGGCCTGCCTACGAAAACGGAGCAGAGTGATCTTAATCAAGCTCTGTATGGACGACATGGAGATGCACCATTGGTTGTGATGGCAGCAAGTTCACCTGACGATTGTTTTAGGTTCAGTTATGAAGCAGCAAAAATTGCGATGGAGCACTCTACACCTGTAATCCTGCTTTCCGATACCTACCTGGCCAGTGGAACCAGCCCCTGGCGTATTCCTGAAAAAGATGAACTGCCGGAAATAGAGATTCCCCAATACGATAAAAAACCGGAAGATTGGGAGCCTTTCCAGCGCGATCCGGAATTTTTAAGCCGCTACTGGAAGAGTCCGGGAGATGCGGGTTTTGAACACCGAATTGGTGGGCTGGAAAAGAAAGAGAACACCGGAAATCTCACATATGAGCCTGCCAATCATGAAAAAATGACAAAAATCCGCGCTGAGAAGATAGCACGGATAGCTAAAAAATTGCCAGAGCTTGAAACCATCGGAGCACAAAGCGGAAAACTTCTGGTAGTTGGCTGGGGCAGTACCCACGGGGCAATTAATACTGCCGTAACAGAACTTCTTGAAGACGGTGAAACGGAAGTAGGATTTGCACACTTCAACTACATCAATCCGCTGCCGGCAAATACGAAAGAAATATTTGAGAAGTATGAGCACATTATGGTGTGCGAATTAAATAACGGGCAGTTTGTGAACTATCTGAAAACCCAATTGCAGCAGTTCAGCTACAAGCCGTTTAATAAAATCCAGGGGCAGCCCTTCTTTACATCCGAAATCAAAGCTGAAATTATCAACCTATTAACTTCGAAATAATGCATACTGACGTACTTGACAAAGAGTCTAAACTGACCCGGCAGGATTTCGCAAGCGATCAGGCTGTACGATGGTGTCCCGGATGCGGCGATTATGTGATTTTGGCCAATATGCAGAAGGCCATGGCAGAAATGGGCACTCCAAAGGAAAATTTTTTGAGTGTCTCAGGTATCGGATGCTCGTCCAGGATTACCTATTACCTCGACACTTATGGGATTCACTCCATTCACGGGCGTGCACTTGCAGTGGCAACGGGAGCGAAACTTGCCAATCCTGATCTGAATGTGTGGGTTTTTACCGGCGACGGTGACTGCCTGGCGATCGGCGGGAATCACTTTATTCACGCCTGCCGTAGAAATATCAACCTGAATGTGGTCATTTTTAACAACAAAGTTTACGGAATGACCAAGGGGCAAACTTCACCCACAACTCCTCCTGGTGTCAAAACCAAAACGTCACCAGAGGGAAGTATCGAAAATACATTTAATGTTGGTGAGCTTGCGATCGGTTCCGGCGCAACTTTTTTTGCCAGGGTTCCTGATAATAATCACCAACTTTTGGAAGAGGTGATGCTGGAAGCCAATAAACACTCAGGTATTTCAGTCATTGAGGTGCTTCAGAACTGCGTAATTTTTACTGATGGGATCCATGAACTGATTACCGGGAAAGAAACCAAAGACGATAATCAGGTTGTTTGCAGACATGGCGAACCCTTGCTGTTTGGTAAAGAGAAGGTATATGGGCTAAAACTCGACGGTATGAAGCTGAAAAAGGAACTGTATGATGAGAATGATACCGGGTTTTTGAAGCACGATGCGCTGGAATCGGACTCTGCACTTCAGCTTGCTCTTGCCAGGATGGAACTCCCCGATTTTCCTGTAGCTATGGGAGTACTGCGCCGTGCTGAAAAGTCAAGTTATGCGACAGCGCTTCACGAAGAACTCAACCATATTCGTCAGTCATCCAAATTTCAAAACGTTTACGATCTCTACCATTCCGGTAACACGTGGGAGGTTAAATAATGTGATTACAATAACTGTTTGAATGATAAATTTTGCTTCTCTGCCGCTTGATATCACAGCGAGTAAAATTTAATTCTATTTTTTGCATCGCTTTCTGCTAATCAGAAACTAACAGACTGTACTTCATTCAGTTTTTCGTGCTTTAACGATCAATTATATAAGTATACCATTGAGTGTATTTTCAATAAGGGTTAATGATCAATCAACATACAGCCATTAACTTCTGGAAAACTCACCATGACCTCTTTTCTTATTTTTTATTCATGCTTATACCCGGATCCCAGTTCAGAAACCCGGCCATCATTTAGGTTGCAACACCGACCTGACCTTTCCAAATGCAGTCGGATATTCTATCATACAGGTTAATCCCTTCTAGAGGGGCTGTGCGAAAGTCAGATATCGTAAAACTATCATCTAAATTTCTTATCCATATCCCACACACTATATCAATGTGCGTACTGAGACCTCCCTATTGCGCCAACGTAAATTGATTTGGAGAAGTAATTCACAAAATTCTTTCATGCTTAAAATATTCAATTGAAGCTGAATTTGGATTGGTCTTTCCTCACAGACTCTTGAAAGGGGAGGGGGAGTTTAGCGTATAGAGAAACCGGCACGGGTGTATTTAATAACAGGATTGGTTTCCGGACTTATACTTGTCTGACCGCATCAAGCGCCCTCCCGGTAATGAGTGAAAAATGGCAGTGAACCCGAAATTGTAATTGGAACCCTGAATCATTAATCGTAAGTTTGCGATAAATTAGGCAGCCAGTAAATACATAAACATATTGAAGAAATGAGTAATTAAACCAAGACAAAAACATTTGTTGAGGTATACGACCCGGCAATGTGCTGCAGTACCGGCGTATGCGAACCTGATGAGAATGATTCACAAATCGAATGTTTTAGTACTTCAAGTTATTGAAAATATTGTAGATAATTAAAATATATAGTAGCCAAATTTAAGGTATCAGAAGAAGCGTCGAATGCAGCTCACAACGAAATTTCTTGGTGAATAATCCGGGCTAAGCAAATAAAATAAACCAGATGAGGTATTAATTATGAAGTTTGAACACGCTCTTCTTGCAGTCGATCTATCATCCTCGAGTGATGATATGGTAAAGTGCATGAGTCATTTAAAAGCTATTGGCATCAAAAAAATTACTCTCGTGACGGTTGTTTCCAATCCCTATCCTGGTGGACCTGAAAAATTCGATAAATCAGGTTTTGAGGAAAAACTGATGAATTATTCTTCATCTATATCAAAGCAGGGATTTGAATCGGATTGGAAGTTAAAAGTAGAAACCGGAACGTATGCTCCCGTCACTATTTTAAAAACGGCTGATGAGATCAATGCCGATCTTTTAATTCTTGGCCAACGCGGACACAACCGTCTTTCCGAACTAATTCTTGGAAGTGTAGCCAATGAGATATTGCACAGAGCAGACCAGCCCGTACTTTTGCTTAGGATATCTGATAAGTCAGGAGGCACAAATGTCTCCATTTGCGAGAACATCACAGGTAACATACTGTTAGCGACAGACTTCTCTCAAAACTCAGACAAAGCTCTTCGTATTCTTGGTTCTTTTGAAAAGATAGAAAGCTCTGAAGTTCATCTGGTTCATATTAAAACCAGAAGTGAAGATAACCGCGAAGAAGAGAAGATTCAGGAGCGCTTGGAAGGCGTTCAAAAAAGCGGCTTTGAAAAAGTTCAGGGAACTATACTTGAAGGGAATACAGCCTTTGAAATAAATAAATTTGCCGATGAAAATAATAGTACGCTCATTGTGATGGGCGCACAGGGTAAAGGCTTCATCAAAGAGCTGTTTATCGGCAGCAACAGCATGCGCGTTGCCCGTTTCACGACTAAACCTCTCTTATTAATACCCGCCCGAAACTAAAATTAACACTTAATTAAATTCAACGTATATAACTGTGTCCGAATCAAACAAATCCATTGACTTTTTTGAGAAATATTTAACGCTTTGGGTGCTTTTATGCATTGTTGTAGGTATAGCTGTTGGTTACGTAATGGGCGACAGCATTACTGTACTCAGCGACTTTAATCTATACAACGTTAATATCCCCATTACGATTTTAATTTGGGCCATGATCTACCCCATGATGCTTCAGATTGATTTTGCATCATTAAAAGATGTTGGGAAATCACCGAAAGGTGTTGTCTGGACAGTGATCATTAACTGGGCCATAAAGCCATTTACCATGGCCTTTTTCGCATGGGTCTTTTTCTACCATATTTACGGGGCATGGATTGATCCCTCAATGGCCCAGGAGTATATAGCAGGAGCAATAATTCTTGGAGCTGCCCCGTGTACGGCTATGGTATTTGTCTGGTCGTACCTTTCTGACGGCGACCCTACCTACACACTTGTTCAGGTGTCGGTGAATGATCTTCTCATACTCGTGCTCTTTATCCCAATTGTCGCATTTTTACTCGGTATTACCGACATCACCATTCCTTATAACACGTTGGTCACATCGGTGGTGGCGTTTGTAGTTGTACCTTTGCTTGCGGGGTATCTTACCCATAAAATACTCGTGAAAAAGAAGGGGATAGAGTGGTACACAATTCGATTTCTCCCAAAATTTAAACCGGTCTCAATCTCGGCTCTGCTACTCACTCTCATCTTACTCTTTGCCTACCAGGGAGAAAGAATCTTAAATGATCCAATAGTGATTCTGCTGATTGCCGTTCCGCTTATCATTCAAACCTATTTTATCTTTTTTATGGCCTGGTACGGAGGAAAATGGCTCAAACTCAATTATCAAACCTGTGCACCGGGTGCAATGATCGGGGCCAGCAACTTTTTTGAACTGGCTGTAGCCGTTGCCATTATGTTGTTTGGAATTCAATCAGGAGCAGCCCTGGTAACCGTAGTTGGGGTGCTTATTGAGGTGCCGATCATGCTTTCGCTTGTGAAATTTGCTAACAGCAAAAAAGCTGCCTACAGCGTTGCTGATTAGGGTGAAATGGGATAATGAAGTGGTGTGGCGGAAAATTACTGAATGAATAAAACAGGGAACCGGATTTCTGCACGCCACATGCTGAAATCGATTCCCTTTTAAGCTCAATACGATGTTTAATATCCCCTTTTTTCGTATTGAAAAGCCAGTTTTCTTAAGATCGGGAATTTCCCCGAAGAAAACTCTTCTTAACCTCAGTTCGATTAATAAATAATTCCATTATTTCAGTATAAAGTCTCCCTCCCCCGGGGTAATACACCCCAGAGTCAAAGCTCGGGACAGGCCGGGACCAGGAAA
>CAZXYQ010000024.1:0-30373 GCA_964644975.1 uncultured Rhodohalobacter sp. | reverse complement strand
TTATCGCGCCTCATCAGGTTGATATAATCCACTAGCACAATCGCGTTGTTCACCACTATGCCGATCAGCATAATCAGCCCCATTATGCTCTGCATGTTAAATGTAGTGCCAGTTAACAGCATCGTCGGTATAACGCCCACGATGGCAACGGGAACAGCAAACATCACAATCAGCGGATCAAGAAATCGTTCGAACTGTGCCGCCATCACCATATAGATAAGTATAAAAGCCATGAAAATGGAGATGAGATAGTCCATTTGTGCGCGCTGCTGCTCTTCGTACTCACCCCCATATACAATGGAAAAACCTGTCGGTAGTGCAAGAGTTGACAGCTCTGTCTGTATAGCTTTTACAGCCTCTCCAAGCGTTGCCCCACTCTCGAGGTTGGCGGTGATATAGGTAACTCGCTGTCCGTTTATCTTGTTGATATTAACCGGTCCACGCGCCGATTCTTGTTTGATCACCGTCGATACCGGTACAGTCATTCCGGTTGAGGTTCGAACGGATATGTTATCAAGGTCGAGCGTACTCATTCTGTCGCTTTCACGAAGACGAACCGTTATATCAAATTCATCGCCATCTTCCCGAAAAACGCCGGCTCGTGTGCCTCCAACGTTGGCTTGTATCGCCTGGGCGATATCCCGGCCTGTTAATCCTAACTCCGCAATTTTTTCACGGTCGAATACAATATTCTGCTCCGGACGGCCTTCCTGGCGATCAGATCGTGCACCCCTAACGGCCGGCACGCGCTCCATTCGGCTTACAATCTCATCCGCAATGACTCCTGCACGCGCCAGGTCGTACCCTCTCAGCTGAACCTGAACGGCCTCATCACCGCCGGACCCAAAAATCCGTCTTAATATCCAGAGGCCTGACTGCGCCCTGACCCGGATCGATCCTCCAGGAATTGTCCCCTCAATCCTGTCACGAAGTTCATCCGCAAGGTCATAAATACTAATATTTCGCTTGCTTTGATCTATCATCGTCATCTCAACTTGTGCACGTCCGTTACGTACCTCCGTGGTCATATAATTCACCTGGTCCATCGGTACAATAGCTGTAACCCGCTCTTTAAGCTCTTCGAGATATTGATTGGCAACAGCTATATTCATGCCGTCTGACAGGTAGAAATCAACTCTCAGTTCATCCGCCTCCGTTTGAGGGGCAAGCTCTGTGGATATATACCCCCAGCCATAAACAGCGCCGCCCATCATCAAAATCGTGATGCCAAACACGACGGCTTTTCTTCGGATTGCTGATTTTAACAGTACGCTGTAACGGTCTTCAACTCTTTCAAAATATCGCTGAAATCTGCCTTTATCTTTTTCAGTAATCTCATCGTTGGTTTTGATCGTCATAAACCTGCTGGCAAGCATCGGAACAAGTGTTAGAGCCACAAATAGCGAGCATAAAAGGGCAAATACAACAACCAGTGCCAGCTCCTGGAAAAGGGTGCCGGTAATGGTTTGCATAAACACAACCGGTAAAAATATTACCGAAGTAGTTAAAGTAGATGCCACAATAGCACCCGATACTTCACTGGTACCCACCAGCGCGCTCTCTTTCAGTGATTTTCCGTTATTTCTGAGCCGCACAATGTTTTCAAGCACCACAATGGCGTTATCAACAATGAGGCCCACACCAAGAGCGAGCCCTCCGAAACTCATTTGATTAAGCGTTAGCCCTGTGAAATAGAGCAGGCCAAACGTTGCGATAATCGAAACAGGGATGGCGAGTGAGATAATAAATGTGGTGGAGCCGTTTCTTAAAAAAAGATAAAGTACAAATATTGCGAGCAGTGCACCCCAAACAGCTGATTGCTGAACATTATCAATAGAGTTTTGAATGAAATCGCTCTGATTAGTGACGATCATCAGGTTAATATCGTCCCTTTCAAAATTAATGCGCTCCAGTTCCCGCTCTATACCGGCCGAAACTTCAACGGTGTTGGCGCCGGTCTGTTTTCGAATCCCCATCCGCACCATCGGCTCTTCGTTGATGCTCACCAGGCGGCCAATATCCTGGTAGGAGTCTACCACTTCGGCTACATCGCGTACCCGAATAGGTTTCCCATCAACTGTGGTGATAATCGTCTCGGCAATCTGCCCGATATGGGTATACTCGCCCAGAGTTCGAACATAAAGCTCGCTGAATCCATCGCGCACGTTCCCACCCGGAAGCGTATTGTTTTCAGCAACAATGGCATTTCGAACATCTTGCGCCGTTAATCCACTGGCATTCAGCCTGTCTCGTTTCAAATCAACGCGAATTTCGCGATAAACTCCTCCCCACACATCAATCGACCCAACGCCTGAAATTTGCTCGAGCCGTTTGGAAATATCCCGCTCCAGTATTCGTGTCAGCTCATCAAGCTGTCGTGTGGAACGTGCTCCCACAATGACGATCGGTGAATCGTTTGGATCAAATTTCCGCACCCTGGGCGGGTCGGCCTCTTCCGGTAAGTTTCGTCTCACCCTGTCGAGCGCAGCGCGCACATCGTTTGCCGCTTCATCAAGGTTTGTATTTCTCGAGAAGTTCAGATTTACACGTCCCTGCCCTTCAGATGAAGTTGACGTTACCTCTTCAAGATTTGCAACGCCTGAAAGAGCATTTTCAAGCTGATCGGTTATGATTGTCTCAATTTCTTCAGGCCCTACATTTGGGTAGTTTACCGAAACAGAAAGTCTCGGGTACTCTATTGGCGGAAGCAGGTCAACCGGCAGGTACCTGAAGCCGGTAATACCAAGAACAATAACAATCAGGTAGACCATTGCCGTGGCAATGGGTCGTTTTATGGAGGTTTCTGTTAATCCCATGGTATACTCCTACGACTGAGTTGATTGATTTTCTGCTGACCGATCGGCAACCCGTTCGTTCATTATATCCCGCAGTAAATCCTGCGGCTGCATCTTTTGCATATCCAGAATTCTGTTCCAGGAAACTGCGCGAATACGTGCGGTACCCGCCTCATTATTAATCAGCATATTTTGACCTACAGTAACAATCCAGTCGCCGCTTTGAATACCCGCAACACCGGCTGACTCCCGGCCTTGTGCAATCACATCAATAGCAACAAATTCAACAGCCGTTGGCTCGCTCAGTGGTGGCGGGTTTTTACTGTCTACCTGTTCCACAGGTTCAGTTTCTGAACCAAATTCAGAGGCTACAAAAACACCCGTCTCGCCTGTTCTCGGGTGTCGATAGATTGCACTCAGGGGTATAATCGTCGCCTGTTCACTTTCTCCGTAGAAAATATCCACCGTAACGAACATCCCGGGAATCAACAGGTCTCTGGTATTTTCGATATCAATTTCTGCCTCGGTGCTGAAATTGCCCGCTCCCAAAAATGGGGAAATCCTTGACACGGTACCTTCCAGCATTCGATCTCCCATGTTATCGGACTGCACCCGAACAGATTGACCTACCTGAATGTACGAAAGCATACGCTCCGTAAGATTAATCGTTATTTTAGCATCATTTAAATTACCCACGCTAAACAGTCGCGTACTATTATTGGCCTGCATCCCAATGTTTGCATTTCTCTGCCCCACTGTTCCGTCAATAGGTGATCGAATCACTGTTTGATCCAGCAGCTCTTGCTGCTCCGCAACATTCGATTCGGCCTGTTCAACCTGTGCAAGAGAAAGTTCATAATTAGCTTCGGCTGACTGCATCTGCGCCTGAAGCCGTTCCATCTCAATTTCGCTGCTGAGTTCTCTGTCGGCAAGAATTTGCTGGCGGGAGAGCTGCGATTCCGCTTCATTAAGACTTGCCAGTGCCTGCTTCTCCTGCGCCCTGTTGATTCTTAAATTAGCCTCAGCCTGACGCAATCTTTCTGCATACTCCCGGTCTCTCAATTTAACAAGCGGATCGCCCCGCTCTACCTGATCGCCGTTTTGAACATAAATCTCTTCAATAGGAGCCGATATGCGCGGATAAATTTCCACTTGCTGCTGTGACCGCACGCTTCCGCTTAGCCTCTCTTCAAGTGGCAGAGAGCCAAACTGTGCCTGAACCGCCTCCACAGATGGGATAACAGCATTGCCTCTGTTACCTGAATTGTCACCCTCGCCTGAGCAGGCAGCGAACAACAAAAAAACTGCAAGTGTTATAGTTGTAGCAAATATTTTATTCATAGTAATTTTTACTGTCAATTGAACATCAAGATAACGAGTTTATCGGCACGGCAGCCTTCAAGCTGTGTTAAAGTATATCAATCAAGTGTTAAAGGTTTTAAAAGAGCCTCACATTGCTTTTGCCGAATGCAGACCTTCAACACACTCTGGCAATAAACTGTTCTCTTACGTTTGTAAATAGATTATAAATTTTATGGATTCAATTACACAGGGAACTCTCGGGGCTGCCGTTGGCGAAGCATTACTTGGAAAAAAGACGGGCTATCGTGCAGCTGCCTGGGGTGCTGTTTTGGGCACATTCCCCGATCTGGACGTTTTGATTAACCCCTTTGTAGATTCGGTAAATGAGCTCTACTTTCATCGCAATATTACGCACTCGTTTTTCTTTGCAATAGCCGTTTCCCCTTTTTTCGGCTGGCTGATTGACAAAATTCATCACCAGCTGGAGATTGGGTGGAAGCCCTGGGCAAATCTCTCTTTTTGGGTATTATTTACCCACATCCTGATTGACATTCCTACAACTTATGGTACGCAGGCTTTTCAGCCCTTCACAAATTATCCGGTAACCACCGACTCTATATTTATTATAGATCCGCTTTTTACCACCCCTCTTTTTATCGGACTTCTGAGTGCGCTCATTTTAAAAAGAAAGAGCAACGCTGGCGCAATTTTAAACCGGGCCGGCCTGGTTATCGCCACACTATACATGCTCACTGGACTGGGTATCAAATCGCACGTTCACAGCGTTTTTCAGGAATCATTCAAAAATCAACATGGATACTACGAGCAGGTAAAGACATCCCCGAACGGCCCATCTACATTTCTGTGGAACGGATACATCATCAAGCAGGACACCGTTTACCATTCACTCTATTCGATATTTGATACATCTACAGATATGGAATTCAGTACTATTCCACGCAACTCGCATTTGATTGAGCCCTTTGAGGGAGATCGGGCGTATGAAGCTCTTATGTGGTTTTCGCGCGGGTACTACTCAACAGTAAAAACGGATGAAGGTGATATTGTTCTATACGACCTGCGCTTTGGCCGCGATGACTTTTGGGTAACTGAAGAGGGTGATTTTGTATGGGGCAACAAGTTGATTATCAATGAGGCCGGGGATGCTTACTCCTTCGAATTATCACTGCCTTCTTTTGACGTCCGAACCAGAAATCTTCAGTTATACTGGGATCGCATTTGGGGCAAATAAATTTGTATTTTGAATCGTTTATTCGTCAACTAAGATGAACCCATTTTTAACAGTCTAAACGTACGATCATGAAGCGATCTCTGATCATTACCACATTTATTGTGACCTTCCTGGGGGTCTTTATATACAACGCATTTAACCAGGTAACTCCCGAAGAGATTGAAAATGCACCGGACTGGCTCCCCCTTGAAGAGGCCATGAGTAAAGCTGAAATCGATGGACGACTGCTGGTGATCGATATCTTTGAAGTTGGTTGTCAGTTTTGCCGGGCTATGAACCGCGATGTCTACCCAGCACCGTCAACCCGTGCTGTTATCGATCGTGATTTCCATCCCGTAAAGATCAACGGAAACTCTGACAACCTGATTACATTTATGGGTGAAGAGATTTCTGAACAAGCATTTGCAAATAAGATGGGGCTCACGGCATTTCCTTTCACGGTGATTATGGACGCGGAAGGGAATGTAATTGATCGCCGCCGCGGCTACCTCGGCGTAACTGAGCTGACACGCATGATGCGGAGCGCACGGGAAAAAGTGGCTGAAAGTTAGTTTCGGGCAAAAGTGAAAGGTGAAAAGTGAAAAGAGATCAGATTTGAGAAGGGAGATATGAGATGACAGACATAGTGATGAATGATTCACCTGCATCTTTATCCAAGAAATTTGTTGGTGGGCAAGATGCCCGTGATACGTTTCACTTTTGCGTTTTCACTTTTCACTTCACTAAACCCAGACTCTACCAGGAATCCGGAAAATCGCCGGATACTCTGGCAGGTCTTTTTTTCATTTCTCCTTACCAAAATTTACCCTTCAGCGTACGCTCTCACATCGGCCATGTCCACCATCAGGTCAAACAGAGCGGTATTGCGCACAAATGTTGGAATGCGATCGCTGCCCGGACCCCACGCGGCAATTTCAACGTAGTCAGCCGTATGGTTGGTACTAATGAAATTGATTCCGTTGTAGTTGGCAAGAACACCCGACATCACTCCGGCGGGTGACTGACGATTTCTGAACGGTGCCCGGAACTTCCCCTGGAAGGATCGTTTTACCATGATCGCTTCTTCATTTGTAATTTGGGCATTGGTGGCGTACTCAAACAGGTCTTGAATCTTCTTCACCGTTACGCCCTCAAGCGAGTCATCTGACCAGTGAAATCCAAGCTCTCCGTACATCCATTCAAAGCTATGCTTATAATTATACAAGGTGGCCATCATTCCGGGTGAGGCGCCGTAGCCGCTCCCAAGTCCGCTGAGGCCGGGATTTGCATTTCCGTGATCGGTTGTTACAATCACAAGCGTATCATCCCGTCCGTCCGTAAAATCCATCACTTCTTTTATGGCGTCATCAAAAGCGATCTGATCGTATACAAGTCCGGAAGGACAATTGCCGTGTGCAGCGTGATCCACACGGCCGCCTTCAATCTGAAGAATGAATCCATTTTCGTGTTGATCCAGCCGCTCAAGTGCCGCTTTGGACATTTCAGCCAGTGTAGGAACATTTTCCTGTAGTTCAGGCAACGAATTGTGATCCACCATGTAGGGGAGATGGGAGTCGTAAAAAATCCCAAGAAGCTTGCTGTTTCTTGTGGCCCGGTTTAGTTCCGGTTTCGTTTTAACAACAGTATATCCATTACTTTCAAACGTTGAGTAGAGATCTTCGCCGTCAGAGCGCCGATCTGCCCTGAAGTGCCGGTCGCCGCCGCCCATCAGCACATCGTAGTTTCGCTCGGAATACTGTTTGGCGATTGCATCTTCCATACCGCGCGATGGCATGTTAATCCCAAAACCGGATGGAGTGGCGTGTGTAATGCGGGTAGTTGTAACCAGACCGGTCCCCTTTCCGGCATCCCGAAAAATCTCGCAGATTGTTTTGTACTGCTCATCGTTTGGCCCCCAGTTTACGGCTCCATTATTAATACGATACCCAGATCCCCAGGATGACGATGCAGACGCCGACCCGGTTACCGTGGAGTTTAACGAAGCCATATCCATCAACCCGCGATGGTATTCCCGGTCTGATTCGTATAGTTTTATCCAATTGGTTTTTTCCCCATACTGATCTTGCTTCACTAAGTCGGCCAGCCCCATTGTGCCCGCGCTCATTCCATCAACCACCAAAAAAATTACATTTTTTGCGTCGCCGACCCGGCTTTTAATCTTCTTTTTGGTTTCGGAAGATCCATTAAGAAGGCCGCCTCCGAGGGCAAATGTGGAAAGTGCTCCGGTTTTCAGAAAGTCGCGGCGAGAAAAATTATTATTGCTCATGGCAGGCTATTTTAATATTAATAGAAATCAATTGTTAATGCGGGCAACAGTTAGAGTGCTCAATAAACGAGATCCAACTGCCGTTGGTATTAGATACCGGCTAAGATAAAGCGTAAATTTTATTTGTCTAAAATATTATTCCCTTCTATATAATCAACTATAATATTAAAAGGCTAATTATCTTTATGTTACCATCAGCAGCTATACGGTTTGGTAAAAAACCGAATTCTTGCGATTATTTGTCAAACTAAATTAATCTACCAATAACAAAACTCCTCCTATGATGTACAAAACAGATAAACGTTGCATACGCAGAGTCATTACTGCAGCTCTTTTACTATTCGTTGCCGTTCCATTCGTTTTCGCACAGGGCATCACGCCTGAGCATGTAGCAAAAACCCAAAACGTAACCAGCACTACGATTTCTGATGACGGGAGCACGGTTGCCTATACCGTTAGCATTCCTGCCGATCCTTATGAAGAGAATGCAGGCAACAGAACGGAGCTGCATATACTCAATGTAGAAACCGGCGAATCAAAACCTTATTATTCTGTCAGCGGAATCGGAAGTCTTCAGTTTAGGCCAGGTCACAACAGCGTAACCTTCCTTACAAACCGGTCAGGCGATGCCACCCGCTCTCTCTATGAGCTCCCCCTTGATGGCGGTGAAGCAGTAAATATCTTCTCCTTCGAAAGAAATATATCGGATTATGAGTGGCATAATGATGGAAATCATATTGTATTCTCATCATTTTATAACGCTGAAAGCTCAGGCTCTCCCCTCCCTTACACTGCAGACGTGTACGAAGAGAACCGCCCGCAACGGCCGGCCTACATTACAAATGTATCTCGCGATGATCACGAACCACACAAAATCCAGGTCGAGGGAACAGTATACCAGATGAAGTGGAGCCCCGACGGCAGTAAGCTTGCCCTTTCAGCAGCACCTACTCCCGGTGTGGATGATTCTTTTATGGCGCAAAGCATCTACATTGTGGATTACAGAACCCGTGAGGTCACCGCAGAAGTAAACAACGAGGGCAAACTGGGACAAGTTGAGTGGAGCCCAAATGGCCGGCGAATTGCACTGCGCGCCGGGGCAAATATAAATGACCCGATTGATGGTCGGATTCTGATTGTATCTGCTGATGGCGGAACCCCACAGATTATTGATGAGGATTTTGAAGGGAAATATGAGCAGATCAAATGGAGCACGAATAACGAAATCCATTTTCTTGCCAGCGAAAGCACAGCATCTGTACTTGGCTCCATTCGTCCTAATGGCTCTAATAAACAAACAATATTCCGATCCGCTGAACACGCTATCAACTCTTTTTCCCGCTCAGCAAATGGCGTGATTTCCTTCAGCGCCAGCAGTCCTCAGCACCCGTCTGAAGTATTTGTGCGCACTACAGGACGAAATACTCAGCCACAAAAAATGACCAACCACAACGAGTGGCTTGAAGATGTGGAGCTGGGCCGGCAGGAAGTGATCACCTACACTGCACGCGACGGAGAATTTGACATCGACGGCATCATGATCTACCCGGTTGGCTACAGCGAGGGAGATCGTATTCCCGTCATCGCCATGGTACACGGTGGCCCTGAAGCACACTACAGCAACGGATGGCTTACAGGATACCAAATCCCGGGGCAGATGGCCGCTGCCAAAGGGTACGGTGTTTTTTACCCGAACTACCGGGGCAGCACCGGACGCGGCATTGAATTTGTGTTCAGCAGCCAGGCCGATCTTGCCGGCAAAGAGTTTGATGACATAGTGGATGGCGTGGATTACCTGATTGACCGAGGCATTGCCGATGGAGACCGTATCGGTGTAACCGGCGGTTCCTATGGCGGATACGCCTCCGCGTGGATGAGCACCTACTACTCCGACCGCTTTGCCGCATCTGTGATGTTTGTAGGCATCAGCAACAACCTGAGCAAGTGGGGAACCAGCGATATCCCTGACGAACTCTACCTTGTGCACTCGCGCGAGCGGATGTGGGAATCAGATGCCAAGTGGATGGACTATCTGAAACGCAGCCCGATTTATTGGGTGGATCGCGCCGAAACACCGACTCTGATTATGCACGGCTCGGATGATACTCGTGTTCACCCGGCACAGTCTCTTGAACTCTATCGCCACCTGAAAGTACGCAAGCCCGATGTTCCCGTTCGCCTGGTGTGGTATCCGGGCGAAGGACATGGCAACACGCGTGCATCCTCACGCTTTGATTATTCACATCGAATGCTGCAGTGGTTTGATACCTACCTAATGACAGGCGATTCATCAGCCGAAATCCCCCACTGGGATGCTCCGGTTCCTGAGCGTGAATAGATTTTACTACACTTTAGCTTTTGATTTAAAAAACCCGGCCGTCCAGCCGGGTTTTTTTATGGGTTTATAACTTGAGTTCTTTTTTTATTCAATTTTTAGATTCGAATACTTGGGTAGAAAAAAATCCTAAACAACCCGCGGATGCGGGTGATAGATACTATAGCCCCACGTTTCAACGTGGGGTTGGTAGAAAAATACAACGACTAACCATCGGGCGGGATCTTTCGATATGTGCTATACAGCGTCCGATGGTTACCTACGGAAATCAGATCAACGACACTCCATTTATAAGTTAATTGAAAAAATCCTGCGTTTGAAATGACATATCTTACCCATCCTCATCTTTCCCCCGTTCATTTTTGCTTGCCCAAAAACGAACCAAAAAGGGCACAAACGATCAAAACTCGCTCGTGCTGAATTAAATATGAACGTTGATATTTTTAAATGCAGCCCATCGCTCAAACACTGATCGTTTGATCTTTGGATGTGTTAGCTCTTGTTAGATCATAATATTCAGGTTTAGATAGAAAGTTTATTTCGTAAAAACCTATCTTTATGTGTTGGCCATATACTATTAACCTGTGTCCAATTATAAATCAACATTCAGGTTATACTCTCTGCCATTTGGTAAAATCCCGTATAATATTTTGAAACAGATCGATGGCCTGGGAGTTAAAGAAGTATGAAATCCGAAATCGACTTAAAACTCCAAAAAATTCCGGTTTACAAACGGCCCAAATTTTACATTTTGGCAGTTCTTTCCCTGCTGTTTGGCCTCCTTCTTATTTTGATTATTTCAGTAATCGCCCTTCGATGGGTCAACCCTTCCTCCACAAGTTTTACCTACCAGCAAGACTGGGATGAGCTTGGAGTTGAGAGATACAGCCTTCGGGAAAACTGGGTTGTGTACGAAGATCTACCGGAACACGCTTCCTGGGCCGTTGTTGCCGCAGAGGATCAGCTTTTCTGGGAACACCGGGGATTTGATTTTGAATCAATTCAGGAAGCCTGGGAAGACAGGCAGGATGGCGTAAGAAGCCGTGGCGCCAGCAGCATCACGCAACAAGTGGCAAAAAATCTCTATCTCTCGCCTTCTGAAACATTAATCAGAAAGGGTATTGAAGCGGGTATAACGGTACTCATTGAACTTTTCTGGTCAAAAGAGAGAATCATTGAAGTCTATTTGAACATTGCCGAGTTCGGGCCTGGAGTCTTCGGTATTGGCAAAGCTTCCATTCATTTTTTTGATCTTCCTGCACAAGAGCTTGAACCAACCATGACTGCACAGCTTGCCGCCGTTCTGCCATCACCTAAGCGAATGCGGGTGAATCCGCCCTCTCCATTTGCCAAAGAACGTAGCGAGTGGATTCTCAGGCAAATGACCCAGCTCAGCGGAGTTGTTTATGTTGAGCCTGAGGATGCCGAGATCGAAGCGCCGGAATTCTCAGAATCGAGCCCTGAAACACTCCTGTCAGACTCTTTGCTACACATGGCGCCTGACATGACTGATACAGTCCAAACAGAAAACACTCCGGATTCTGCCGCCATCGCAGATACTCTATTTCACAATGTACATAGGGATACCCTGCAAAGTTTGCGTGAGTATTAGAACCATGCCATTTCACTAAAGAATCAGACTATATTCCCGATAAAATATTATTTTACATTCATATGGCACAGTGTCTTTACTAATCACTGTTCTACGTTGGTAATTTCACGCTTTGCCCTTATATATGACGAAACCCGCCGAAGCAATAAAAAACAGACCCTATACCGCACACTGGATCTGGAACATTCCTGAGGATACCATCAAGATGGGATGGGGGTTCTATTCTTACCTGAACCTAAAGCGGACACAATATGACATTCCACTAAGCAAACTTTCAGGTTTTTTTCAGGGCGAAGAAAAAAGGACTGTAAAAGAAGCTTTCGATATTTTTCTCCTTCATAAAGGAAAAAAAGAACTGAATTTTGACATAGAAGTAAAACATCCTGGAGGTGCTATCACCAGGATGCAGTGGAGCGGCGAGGCGCTCAGCTTCAATTCTGGAAAACCAATCATTGTTTCCGGACAAGTTACTTTTTCGCCGTTGGAGTCTTCAAAGGATACCTCAGCAATTAACGACTCCTACTTTCTTGATCTGCTCATGGGCCGGCTGCCGTACAGCATCTTTTTTAAGGATAAAGAAAGCCGGTTCATGAAAATCAGTTCGGAGTGTGCAAGAAAATTTGGGCTCTCCGATCCTGAAGAGGCTGTGGGAAAAACTGATTTCGACTTCTTTGACAGTTCCCACGCCGACCCGGCATTTCGCGATGAACAGCGTATTCTTGAAACCGGAGAACCCATCCTGGAAAAAATCGAGAAAGAGATACAATCAGGTAATCCTCCCGTTACGCTATGGGCATCTACCACTAAGCTCCCTCTGTTTGATAAAAACAACAAGCTAATCGGTACATTCGGAATCACAAAAGATATATCAGATAGAGTAGAAGCAGAACGCGCGCTTACTGAGAGTGAAAAAAAGTACAGGTCCATATTCGAAAATATCCAGGATGTGTACTACCGAACCAACCGAATGGGTATCCTCACGGAGATCAGTCCTTCTATAGAGGGTTATTCAGGATATAAGCGGGAAGAGATCCTGGGAAATCCAGTATCCAATTTCTATTACTATCAAAAAGACCGTGAAAACCTGATTAAGAGACTCAAAAAAAATAATATCGTAAAAGATTTTGAAGTGCGCCTTGCCAATGCCGGAAACAAACTGATGTACGCTTCTGTAAGTGCTAAAATTGTGAAGAATAACGCCGGTGATATTATTGCTATTGAAGGCATCATGCGCGATATAACCGAGCGAAAAGTTGCGGAACTAAAGCTAAAAGAGACCCATAACTTTTTCGATCAGATTCTAAATAACACTTCCGAGGGAATCTATGTAGTAAACTCCGATTTCGAGTATATCTACTGGAACTCCATGATGGAGACGATCAGTGGAATGAGCGCGGATGAAGTTCTCGGGAAAAAACCGTTTGAACTGTTCTCTCACGTAAACCGCAAAAAGCTGGTTGCCACGTACCGTAAATCAATGAACGGTGAAACAATAAAGTCTAATGACTACTATTACGAGATCGCTTCAACCGGTAAAAAAGGGTGGGCACAGGCATATTACACTCCTCTAAGAAACAAAGATGGTGAAATTGAAAACGTTCTTGTGGCCATCTCCGATATTACAAGCAGAAAAAGGGCCGAGGAGAAGCTTAGGGAGAGTGATAAAACGCTCTCAAAACTCTCGGAACAGGTTCCCGGTGCAATCTATCAGTTCCAGCAGTTTACCGACGGCTCCGCATGTTTTCCGTTTGCAAGCGAGGCGATACACACCATATATGAGGTTTCACCTGAAGATATTCGGCATGACGCCTCTAAAGCGGTGGAACGGATTCATCCCGATGACCTCGATGCGGTCGTTAAATCGATAAATTTATCTTTTCATACGCTAGAACCGTGGGAGCTCGACTATCGCGTTGTGCTGCCTGCTCAGGGAATTCGCTGGCTCAGAGGCCGCGCCAGGCCTGAGAAACAGAATGACGGCAGCGTGATATGGAACGGCTATATCAGCGATGTTACGGAGAAAAAGAAACAGGAAGAGGAGCTCCGTGAGACGCTCAATATCGTAAGCGATCAGAACAGCCGGCTTCTCAATTTTGCCCATATTGTATCGCATAATCTCAGAAATCACGCCGGCAATATCTCCTCCCTGCTCTCGCTTTATGAAGCGGAAAATTCTGAGGATGAAAAAGTGCTGCTCCTGAATTATCTGAATATGGCATCAAACAGATTAAATGAAGCCATCAGCGATCTGAACGAAATTATGGATCAGCAGGCCGGCACATCACAAAGCGTGAGTGATGTGAATGTCTACAACTACTTTATCAAAATTAAAGAGATTCTCTCAACAGATATCATCGTTAACAATGTGAGTTTTGATGTGTCAATTCCGAAGGATTTTAAGCTCCAATACAACCCTGCTTATCTTGAGAGCATCCTTCTTAATTTGATCTCTAACGCCATAAAATATCGCCATCCCGACCGTTCGCCGGTTATTGGGGTGAAATTACAAACCGATCAGGATCAGCCTCTGCTGATCATCAGTGACAACGGTCTTGGAATTGACCTAGCTAAACACGGAAAGAAGCTTTTCGGCATGTACAATACCTTCCACAATAATGACGACTCCAAGGGAATTGGTCTCTACATTACGAAGAACCAGGTTGAAAGCATGGGCGGCGCGATAGTGGTAGAGAGTGAAACAGGCGGAGGCACCCAATTTAAAATAACGCTGAATTGTGAACCATCCAGGATGAACCGTTCATCTCACTAACTCTTTTCCACTGTTACAAAAAAGTTCTGCTGATACCCGGCTTAATATTCTTCCACAGTAACCTTAACCTCATCTGATATGATGATACCGTCCAGCGCATACTCTGCATGAGTATTTGCATTCAGGGTTACCTTCAGCGTGTGTTCACCCACGGGCAGATAATCAAGATGGTGCCAGCCGGCGTAGATTCGATCCGCTTTTCTGCCATTGATATAGAGATGTGCATGACCTTCTCCGGAAGAGTGAGGCAGCCCAACTGACTCTGGGGCAAACGTGAAGTTTTCCGTCTCTATTCGAAGATTCCAACCGGACATTCGGTCTTCAGAAACGTGCAAAGTTACCGTGGGAATCTCATCCATTTCAGCGGCATCAATCATTGCCATCTCTTCGCCAACCGAACCGCTGCGGGTATCATAGAGATGCCACGCACTTTGCGTGTATGCAAACATCAGCACTCCCAGCAGTAAAAGAAAGTTTACGGCGCCAAAGGCTGCTCTCAGGCTCAGCTTTTTATGAAATCGAATTGGCTCTTTATATACGCTCCCCCCTCCTTCAAGAAGGAAAACAATGAGTGCGCCGTGCGCAAGCGTGTGGCCAATCACCTCCACTTTGCCAAAAATCAGGGTTGTAGAGAAGAAAACGAGGGTGATTACCAGCGCAAGCGGCCGCTGGAGCAGGCAGATAATCAGAAGATATCCCAGCGCAAATTCAACAAAAGCAGCTCCCATCAGGAAAAAATCGAGATCCAGCCCGAGCGTCAGCTGCGGGTTCTGCTCCAGAATATATAGCGCCCACTGCGGATAAATAATCTTTTCAATAGCAAGCCAGCAAAGTGAAAACCCAACCGTTGCGTAAAGCGCCGGAAGCCTCGACTCCCTTATTTTCTTGTTCTCTGATCCACTCACCATCAGAAAATATCCCGCGCCGGCAAAATGCACGTGATCCAGCATATGAAACATTCCGTAGTGAAAAATCCCACTTAAATAAAGAAGCAGCAGACCTGCACCGGAGTACTTTACCAGTCTATCAAAAAGCAGTATAAATGCCAGCAAGAACTGAGCCCACCCTATCCATTCTGCAGGAACAGGCAATTCGGGCACCAGAATAGCATCTCCCTGCCACGAGAGCAGCAGTGTGGCGCCCGTCACTATTCTCATGATCAATAAGCTGTTCTCCTTTTTGCTCTTCAGCCACTCATCAATTAGATTATAGAGCGGCCAGTTGTTCAGCTTCTCATCCATCAGTACCATCAATGCGATAACTGCCATACTCAACAGCGTAAAAAAGATGAAAAGCGGGCCTATAGCTTCTGAAAGAGTCAGGGGCTGGTCATCGAAACTAAAGTCGCTAAACCATTTCACATGACCAAACGCCATGTATGTTAAACCCAGGGATAAGAAAAGCGTTAGAAGTACCTTCTTCCGATTGAGTGAATAGGTCATTGCCACTGATTATTTGTATTAATTAGGTCATCAACACATAGCAACGTCACCACATTCGCAAAATCTCAATTTTTTGCTTTTTGATAATGCCTGGTATGAATTCTTCATAACATAATCCAGGCCAGCATCTGAATCACAATCAGCCCCGTAATTCCCATAATCAGCGTAGCAACAGTATGGGTTTTAAGTGCGGTTGAGGTGTCCATTTCAGAGAATTTAGCCACAACCCAGAAATAGCTGTCGTTAACGTGCGATACGGTGAGAGAGCCGGCCCCGATGGCAAGCACGGTGAGGGCGAGCCCGTTTGTGGAGTCGAGTCCGAAAGGTTCAACCAGCGGGGCGCAAATAGCCGCCGCCGTAATGATGGCCACCGTAGATGACCCCTGGGCTGTTTTCAGAAATGCAGCAATGAGGAATGGAATCAGCACGCCCAATCCTCCCGCCGTGGCAAACTGTGCTGCAAATTCACCAAGATCGGTCTCTCTAAGCACAGCACCAAATGCACCACCGGCGCCGGTGATCAGAATAATAATTCCGGCTTTCTTCAACCCCTCCTCAAGCCATAGATTCTGAATTTTTCTGCGGCTTCCGGTCACCATTAACAGAGCAAAAACAACGCCAATCAGGAGAGCGATGATTGGATCTCCCAGGAAGACCAGCGTACTGAACACCACTCCCTCACCAAGCGGAGTGGTTGGATATTCGGCGATTGATTTAAAAGCGATCAGCATAATCGGCATCAAGATGGGAGCAACTGCAGCCTTAAAGGAGGGTGATGGATGGCGGGTTTCAGTCTCCACTTCTGACATATCGTACTCCACGCGATACCTTCCGCAAAATAGGGTGGCCCAGATCAGGGCAGCGGCCATTACAGGAACCGACACAATCAGTCCCAGAATCAGTACTCTGCCGATATCCGCACCCAGAGTTGCGGCAGCAGCAAGCGGCCCCGGTGTGGGCGGGACAAACACGTGAGTGGCATAAAGACCCGAGGCCAGAGCGACGGCAAGTACCGTCAGCGAGATTTTTGTCCGCCTGGCAATTGCTTTATTTAGCGCCGAGAGCACGATAAATCCCGAATCACAGAAAACAGGAATAGACACGATATAGCCGGTCAGGCTCATAGAGAGCGGTGAGTTCTTCTCTCCCACTTTTTCCAGAATGTTATTGGCCAGCACTTTCGCCCCGCCGCTTCGATCCAGATACTCTCCGATGATAGCACCGGCCGCAATCACAATACCAATGCTCCTTAGCGTAGATCCAAACCCGTCACCAATACTTTCAATCAGCACAACGGTTTCCAGCTTCGCCAAAAACCCCATTCCGATGGCTCCAACCAAAAGCGCCAAAAACGGGTGTACGTTCCAGCGGGCAGTGAGCCATACGATGATTGCCACAACCAGCAGAAGCCAGAGGAAAATGATCATAGAGTTTCGGTTTAATCCTGCCGGGGCTTATGCAGCGCGGCGATTTTATACCGACAATAAATGAAGATTATGGGTGGTAATCCAATGTGATGCTTCTCTTTTTATTTTCACTAAATCATCTTTTGTTCAAAAACAGATTTCCAAACTTCTTTCATTCATCGATTGATTCACTAAATGTGACGTGTTTTTCAACCTTCGGTCCCCAATCTTTTTGTTTTGACATGGTATCACATATAATTTCATGAAAATAAACCTGATACCAAACCTTCTTATTAAACTCACATACATTCCCATATACGTTCTCAGAATGGATCATTAGCCTCTTCAAAAATTCATCCTTAGGCTTCCTATGGTTATTGATAACCTGACTCAAACTCACAGGTGTAATGTCAATGTCGCTCGCAAACTGGCTTCTTTTAAAATAGATTGTATCTATATACGATTTTAAGAACTCCGTGAAATAATTTCGGCCATCACTAACAGGCTGCTTAATAAATTCTTCCATTTTTAGCTTTAGCTGCACAAGCTTAGCCCGAATAATTTGATCTCTCGACAGATTCTTCATTCTGTTCAAACGAGCTTCCATTAAGGCTGTCGCCTCTGATATGCGTTCTTTTTCTGATTCATACCTCGAGTCCAAACCATATTCAGCATCTTCAAGTAAATCTTTATTCTTCTTACGAGTCATGGTCATATCGTTTTAATAAATTCAAAATTTCTGGTACTTCTATGCTTAATGTCAAACCGGTTGGCGTCATATTGTATTTAGCAATGTAGTGTTGAGCAATTTGACTCTTTGGCCGAAGAGAGACGCATGCTAATTCACCGTAATCTGATACTGCGATTTTAGCAGCATGTGCTATCAAGTTCCCTGTAATTCTATTGTAAACTTTCTCTTTTCCCCTGTTCTCGATGGAGACGGTGAGTAATCTAATATGTACTCTCCATTCAGTCGGAATTCTCATCAGCGAAGCAAGTCCTAAAATGTCACTTGAACCAATAATGCAAAGTTTATAAACCTTCTGATTCCGTTCTAAACTCCAGTCAAAGAAGTATCGCTCTTCCTTTAATGATCTAAAATCAACGTCTTCTACTAATTTTACCTCAACTTGAAATTTTTTCCCGGAAGAAGTTTCTACAATATGCATTCCTTGAATATACGATACTTTCCACTTAACGGAAACTTTTAGGTCTTTGTTTACATAAAAAGTAAATAAAATGTATCGCAACTGATTAGCCCGTTTATCTAATCCAAATCGGGATCACCTACCCTCCCGGAAATACCAGTCGAACAGCAGCGGCACCACAATCATATTGAGGGCCGTGGCAGAGATTAACCCGCCTAAAATTACCGCTGCCATCGGACCCTGAATTTCATTGCCCGGCTGATTGGCAGCCCAAACGAGGGGGATCAGCGCAAGTGCCGTGGTCACCACCGTCATCAGGATGGGCTGAAGCCGGTTCATCGACCCTTCCATCACGGCATCGCGGACGCTCATGGTGTTTTTTTTGATCAGCTCGTTGTATTGTGCAATCAGAATAATTCCGTTTCGAACAGCGATTCCAAACAGAGTGATAAATCCAATCAACCCGGCAATACTTAGAATACCACCACCAAAATATACCACAATGATACCGCCAACCAGGGCAAGAGGAAGGTTCAGCAAAATAAGCAGGGCCTGTTTGGATGACCTGAACTCAACAAAAAGCGCAAGATAAATGAGTATGAGCGAAAGAATACTTACAAGTAGAATCACCCGGCTCGTCTCTTCTTCCTGCTGAAACTGACCTTCAAAATTGATAACGTAGCCGCCGGAGAGATCGATCTCCTCATTTACTTTCTGCCTCAGGTTTTCAACCGTTCCGCGGAGATCGCCGCCCGTTATATTAGCCTGGGTAACAACCATCCGGCTGGCGTTTTCGCGGGTGATGACTGCTGGACCAAAACTGGCGCGTACATTTGCCAGGTCGCTGACACGAACAAATTCACCGTTTGGCAATTCAATCGGTGTTCGCTTAACGGCATCAGGGTTTGCACGGTATTCATCACCATAGCGGACCACAAGATCAAACACGGCAGGATCAATATAGATCTGATCAACCACAACTCCCCCAAAAGCAGTCTCAATTAGCTCTGCAAAGCGCCCCATGGTTAGTCCATGCACGGCAAGAGCGGAACGATCGGGAAGAATCTGAAGCTGGGGCACATCGGTCTGTTCATCAGTCAGAATATCCTGAACATTTCCTTCACTCCGCATCACCGATTCCACCTCGCGGCTGATTGACTGCAGGCGATTCCGGTCTGCTCCGTAAATTTTTACTGCCAGGTTGGTTCGAACGCCCGTAAGCATATGGTCTATCCGGTGGGTAATTGGCTGATCGAGCGAGATGCCGGCGCCGGGAAGTATTTCGAGCGTTTCCCGAAGCTCTTCCATCAGCTCATGGATATCGTTATACTCATTTTCATCCAGGCGAACTTCAAGCTCCTGAGCGTGGCTGCCCATCGTGTGCTCATCCATCTGAGCCCGCCCCACCCGGCGTCCTGTAGAAATAATGGCGGGATGGTCGAGCAGAATCTCTTCAAGCTTTAAACCCAGTTTATTTGACTCATCGATTGAGGTGCCGGGCAGAGATGTGAGCCCGACATTCAAAGTACCCTCGTTAAATTCCGGAAGAAATGAACGACCGATTCCGGGAACCAGCGCCAAACTTCCAACAAACAATATCAGAACGGCTATAAGAACCACTTTGCGCCACCTGAAGCAAAATTCCAGTATCGGTGTGTACCTTGTTTCAAGGAAACGGGTGAGCCGGCTCTTTTTCTGCGGTTTGTCACCGGTGTTAACAAGCAGCCAGGCGCTCATGGCGGGAGTTAAAATCAGTGCCACCAGCAGTGATGCTACAATTGTGGTTACATAAGCAACCCCGAGCGGCATGAGAAGACGCCCTTCGAGCCCGGTAAGAAACAGAAATGGCAAAAACACAACAACAATGGTAAAATTAGCCAGCACAATGGGCCCTTTAATCTCTGATGATGCTTTCCCAACAATCTCTAAAAACGCCTCCCGGTCGGCATCAGGCTTTAAGCTGTTATCCTGCAGGCGGCGAAATACATTTTCAACAAATACAATCGCATCATCTACCAGCACACCGATTGCGATTGCGATGCCTCCAAGTGTCATGGTGTTAAAGGTGTAGCCGCTATACCAGAGAACCAGCACCGAAATAATTACCGAAACAGGAATGGCCACCAGCGAAATCACGGTGGCGCGCCAGTTGTTCAGAAAAAGAAAGAGTATCAGCACCACCAAAAAGCCACTGATCAGCAGGGCGTTGATCACATTGCCAATTGCCACATCAATAAATTGCGCCTGCTGAAAGAGGTCAGAGTGGACGGTGACATCACCAGGAAGTGATGATTTCAGATCCATTAGCCGTTCTTCAATCTGACGAGTCAGTTCAACCGTATTGGCTGCCGGTTCTTTACTGATCACGAGCACAATTCCCTGCTCTGCATTTATGGACGCATCACCAATGCGCGGAGCCGGTTTTACCGAAATAGCAGCTACATCCCGCAGCAGGATTGGATGTCCCTCTTCCGATATCTGAATAACTGACTGCTCCAGGTCTGCCAGGCCGGATGCCCGGCCGAAACCGCGAATCGTATATGTTCTGCCGGAGTGGTTTAAAAACCCACCGGAAATTCCGGCGGACGACTCTTTTGTTGCTTCCATCAAACGGTTCAGGCTGACCCCTAACAGCTCCATACGCTCAGGGTCGGGCTCTACAGTGAATTGCTGACGCTCTCCCCCATAGACCGAAACGGCGGCCACACCCTGCATGGCAAGCAGTTCGCGCCGGACGATAAAATCCACGTCGGTGCGCAGATCCATCAGCGAGGTCTCTTCAGCGGTAAATCCGGCCAGCATAATCTCTCCCATAATGGAGGTTACCGGAGCCAGAAATGGTGCTCCCGCCTGACCGGGAAGCTGATCGCCCATTCCCTGAAGCTGTTCATTTACAATTTGACGGGCCCGCTGTACATCTACATCCCAATCGAACTCCACCTGAACCGATGCAAATCCCTGGATTGAGCTAGAGGTCACACGACGAACACTTTCCGATCCGATAAGCACAGTTTCGATCGGGTATGAGATCATCTGTTCAATCTCTTCCGGCGGCATGCCGGGTGCTTCAGTCAGAACGGTTACTACAGGCGCCGAAACATCAGGCAGTACATCTACAGCCATATTGCGTGTCAGGTAAAAACCTGCAATCACCAAAATGACGGTAGCCACAATGATGACCAGCCGTTCCCGAATACTTGTCTCTATAAGTCTGTCTAACATAATTTTAGTGGCTGTGTCCGTGACCGATTTCTGCGTTTCCTGAGACGAGATGGAGCGGATAGACCCCTTCCGTTACCACGCGCTCGCCCTCTGAGATTCCTTCTTCAATGACGATGTATCCATCATAGGAAGAACCGGTTCTTACCACGCGTCGCTCAAACTGATCGCCGGAGTGCTGAACAAAAACCACCTTGTGAGAATCTTCATCAAAAATAGCAGAAGTGGGTACCACAATTTTTTGATCACCGCTACCGGTTCGCAATTTAGCCTGCAGTGGCTGACCCGCTTTTATGGCCCGGTTCCTGTTATCTATGGCAATTGTCACCTTGCTTTTAGTTCCTGTTAGATCGCTCTGTTCATCGCGGCTTATGAGTGTAACACTCTGTTGATTCAGAGTGGCCGTGCGGTCTCTGCCGGTTTGAATCTCAACGCCCAGCAGATCCTTCAGTTGTTCCAGCTCATCACTGTAGCCGGTAAGTTCCAGCCATAGGTAATCGGGGTTATAGTGTGTAAGTATCACATCACCGCTGTTAATTTGCCGCCCGGGAGTAAAGTAGATATGTTCTACAACTCCGTTTTGAGTGGCCGTTAGATGGAGGCGATCATTATCGTCAATAATGTGCGTTGTGCCGTTCTCTCCGTGGCCTATAAAATGTTCATACCCGGCACGGCGCGCCTCATATTCACGCTCACGGAGTTGAAATTCACGCTGAGAGATAGCGTTATTTTCAATCAGACGTTTTGCCCGTTCAAAAACCTCCTCCGCCTGAATAAATGCCAGTCTTTTTTGAACCCATGAGTTTTCTTCAGTTAAAGGTGGAGAGATAGCGGTAATGATGTCTCCACGTCTTATCCGTTCTCCGGCTACGGGCATGATACTGAGATCATCCGGATCGATATGGCCGCCTACCGGTGAAATAACTTCCATATAGTGTTTAAGGTCCGGCACCGCTTTCCCGATCGCAGAAACAAAGGTGGCCATTTCCCGGCTTGATGAGCTTCCGGTCTCAAAATCGATCATCCATTGACGGTTTTTTTCAAATTCCACAACCTCCTCTGCAGGCCAATGAGGATGCCCGACGTACCGATCAGCCTCACCAAAATGGATTTGATGAGTTTTACCACCAGCGGATATTTCAGCCCTGAGGTCGGGGGTGTTGGTATCGCCAAAAAAGAGCTCAAAATGGTATATTCCGGCCGCTTCATGGTGGATTTCCGTTTCACTTTCTACAGTTCCGCCAGATACGAAACGTAGTGTCCCCGTAGCCCCACGAACCGGCGATGAATTTTCTGAAATATAAAGTTCACCCTCAATCCGTCCGGAATTTTCGTGCAGTTCAAATTTCACCATCCACTCTATATTTTCCTCCCAAACGGTCATTCTGTGGTATTCGTGGTCGTGATCGTCACTTTGATCATCTCCATGGCTGTGTCCATTGTGATCGTGATCACCACAGGAGGAGAGCAGTAACAGTGAAAATAGCAGCGTAAAATAGAACTTTAGTTGTCTGTTCATAGTAGTGATGGTTTGGCCGGTATTTTGTTTAAAAGCTGGAAGTAAGTCATCAAAATTCGATTGATAGTGTGCTTTTTAAGTTTGGAAGTCCCCTCCTTCTCAAGGAGGGCTTATTTTTTGAACGCGTAAGCGAATTTTGGGGTGGTTAAATCAGTTTACTGAATCAAATTTGAAAGCAAACGCTCAAAGTCTACCACCCCCGGCCCCTCCTTACACAGGAGCGGAGAACATTTTCTCATCATTTAAAACCGTAAATCAGGTTATTAAAAATCATGGTTGTGGTTCTTATGGTTCTAAAATTACGTTTCCGGTCAGTGCTTCCAGGATCATGATCTGTTCGTAGGTTCGTTCAAGCTGGGTGTATCGGGTTCGATTGGTGTCGGCAATCAGGCCTAGTGTGTTTAAAACATCACTTAGAGACTGTTCACCCTCTTCATATGCCGCCACAAGCGCGTTGATAAACTGTTCAGGATCACCGGCAAGGCCGGGAAAACCCTCAAGTTTTCGGCTGTATTCATAAATGGTATTGAGAGCCTGTATCATCCGGGCGTTTTGTTGCATTTCGGCAGACGTCAGCCTCAATTCCTGCAGTCGCTCCAGCGCTCGGGCCTCCTCAATTGAAGGGCTATTTCGGTTTAAAAGCGGAATTGGGAGGGATACCCCAACCATAAATCCGTGAAAATTGGGATTCAGGGTTTTGTACCCGGCCCGTACATCAAACGACGGCCATCGGCGGCTCTCCTCCAGACCGATCGATTGCTCTGCTCCTTCCAGCGCCAGCTGGTTGGCCAGGCGACCCGGTGACTGTTCCAGAATTGTCATCAGCTCCCCGGCACCGGGCAGAGTATGATTGAGTTCCGAGAATGAACCTGAGAATTCGAAATCCCGATCCTCACTATCCATTCCCATTCGACTGAGCCAAGCCGATTTCCGGTTTTCCATCTCTATCCGTCGCTCATCAATCAGGCTGCTGAGTCGATAGCCGCTCATTCTCAAAAGCTGGTCATCAATGATGGACGTTTCTCCTTCCGCTGCCCTGCGCTTTTGGGCATCCATAAAGCGTTCGATCAAGGCATAAAAATTTTCGAGGTTTTCAAGCTCCTCTTTTGCAAGAACCACAAGTATAAACCCCTGACGAATATCGGCCATCCATGCTGCTTTTTCTGCCTCTGTTTCCTGCTTAATTTCTTCAATTCGAAGGTCACGCTGCTGGCGCAGATTCCGAAAATGACCCGGTGTACGAAATGTCTGCTCAATAAAGGAAAACTGTTCCCGATCAGAACCCGTACCTGTATCCAGGAATTCAAGGTCGTAGTTTAGTGTGGGATTCAGACGGGTTGCGGCCGCAGATTCTCCGCTCGATTGGTATTCTCTCTGATAGTCAAACTGTTGCCATTCCGGACTGTATGTTTCGGAAAGATGTTCGATATCCTGCAGAGAGATCCGAAGATCCTGCGCTGAAAGCACCGATGCAGATAGCATTATCAGATGGATCAGGATTAGATGTTTCATGGATAGTGGTCTCAAATTTTAGCCTCTATGTGTAGAGGGTTGGTTGTTTCATTAAATGTGAAGTACCTCACGGTACAACTCTCCAGACCTTATCTGTCGTTAATAATGTAGTACGGCTTAATAGTAATACTACATTTTATCTCATCAAGGAAACAGAGAAATGCCGCTCCGATTCAGAAATCGGTATAAATTATATGATAGGTGGGCCGCGCAGTGAATAAGTGGTGAGATGAGCTGTGAGTGGTGGCGGGCCGGTTCTGGATTCAACAAACAAAGTGCTAAGCAGATCATGCCGAAGCCGTGCAACGGGACGTTTATCGATATCAAACGGAAGGAGATCCGTCAGAATAGAATGGAGGTGTTCCCAGTCGCCCGTTAAGTGATCCACTTCTTTTTGGTGGTCATCATCTCCATGATCGTCATCCTGCGGATGATGAACCTCATGCAGGCTCAATTCAATAGCGTAGCCATCCCCGGTCTCAACAGCGTGGACGTGGGCAAACCGGTAGACCTGTGTCAACGCCAGGTAACAGACCAGAATGACAATGAGAGGTATGTGAAGCTTAATTTTTTTCACTATCACTCAACATACTACAGATCAAAATGAATATCCATTGCAACACGACTTTTAACTTTATTTCGATTGATAAGACATGTACTGCGGAATCCAGGCATTTTTATTACTATCGCTACGCATTTGCTGAAAATTTCTCTGCGAAAATCTGCGCCAAACTCCCCGCAACTCTGCGATAACCCAGCTCATTCGCTTAAAGCTCCCGCACCCAAATATTCCGAAAGCTCACGTAGTCGCCGTGATCCTGCAGGCCGATCGGCATCTTCTCCGGATGTTCAACATATTTTGAAAGCCCTATGTAAACGGTTGGCCCCTGTAATTTCTGGCGATGATGGATCAGCACACCGTTATGCACTACCGTAATATATGCAGGTTTAATCACCGAGCCATCTTCGCCAAAATGGGGCTGTTCGAAAAATATGTCGTAGGTTTGCCACTCACCGGGGGCTTTGCTGGCGTTCACCATTGGAGCTTTCTGTTTGTAAATCGCGCCGGCCTGCCCGTTGCTGTAGGTCTCATTCTGCCAGGAATCAAGCACCTGTATCTCGTAGAGGCCCATCAAAAATACTCCGCTGTTACCGCGGCCCTGTCCATTTCCGTCAATCTCTTCCGGTGTTCTCCACTCTATATGGAGCTGTACATCACCAAATTCCTGCTTTGTGATGATGTTCCCCGATCCCGGCACAACCGTCATCACCCCGTTTTCAACGCGCCAGGGAGCTTCACCATGACCCTGCGCTAGTGCTTCCAGGTAGCCCGGTACCCCCGGAATATGGGGAAAATATCCCGGTGCGCTTGTCCACTCCGAGAGATCAGTTCCATCAAAGAGTATAACCGCGTCAGACGGAGCTTCTCCCGGGGTAGTGGTGTAGACAGAATCCTCAACAGGCGTCCAGTCGTTAGTTAAGTCGGGATGCCACTCTTGCTGTTCCTGAGCAAAACCTGTAAGTGACACTCCAAATAGTAATGAAATCGCCAGCAACAATGCACTGTTTAATCTTAAATTCATGGCAGAAATTTTTATTGAAAGTTTGATAGAAAATTGGGTGTGTCTGTTCAGCTGTAATGAAGAATGTACAAGACATCAGCTAAAGGTTCACCTACTATAAAATTCTGTTTTAACGGCCGCAAGGTTGCGCCACCGATTCTCTATAATAGCAGATAATCATTCTTTTTAATAGGAAAGCATAAAAAAACCCTATTCGATTGAACAGGGTTTTCACAAAATTTAAGGCGCACTCTGTCAAGAAGACGTAAGCAGTTTTTTAAGCCGGCAAATTAGTCGTTCACCAGATTGAGCTCTGCTCTGAAACGAAGCTCATCGTGGCGATCAAGCGAGTATACAAACACACCGTTTTCGAGGTCCATATCCATCATCCAGACATTGGTAGCGGCTGCGGGAAGAATTTCTGCTGTATGGTCATCTGCCGGGAAGTGTTGTTGTGTTGCAGAACCACGATCATCAGCATAACCGCCATAACCGGTTAGGGGCTCCTCTCCTTCTTCGTACTCTTTATCGCCAATGTGTTCGTGATACAGGTGAAGACCATTGTCTCTCATTTCAAGGACCCAGGTGGCGTGCCAGGTATCGCCATCGCGAACCAGATCCACTTCAATCATTTCTTCAGTACAGGTTGAAACTGTAGCTCTTAACTCGGTATCAACGAGATCATGCTCCGGGTTATCGGGATGAGTGGACTCACCAACAAAAGTTTCTCCGCAGAGTGAAAACAGATTTGAAAAGAACTGCTCGTGAAGAGTTTCCGCCGGAAGTTCAGGCGTTATTTCAGTGCCGTCATTGCCGGCGCAGGATGCAAAAATAAAAACTGGAATCAGTAAATATGCAGGTAGTTTCATGAATGACTATTAGAGGTTGGTTGTTTAGTTGCCTTAAAATCAGTAATCAGAGCTTTAAATACAAAAGCTGTATCTTTAATAAGTTTGACTAATGCTAACGCAACGTATTTAATGAATAAAGAAGTGGATTCCTACAAGTTGGGCAATATTCAAGTTATTGTAACAGAGACAGATCAGCCTAATAAACTGCACGTTGATTGCAACGATGGCACCTATCACTCCGGGTTCACCGTGCGCCAGTATGAGTTTGAAAATTACAGACGGCACATGAATCAAAAAATCACGATCGCCTACAACAAGCAGCACGAAAAATAGAGTTGATTTAATAAGTACTTCCGTTCCATTAATAAATTTTTTCAAGTATTTCGATAAAAGTCTCTTTTTTATAAGGGGCCCCTTTCATTGATTATTTAAAATCGAACTCAGGTTAAGAGATCTTCTCGAACATCACTCAAAATAAATCCTTGCACTTATACGTAGCAGATAGTATCATGTACTAAAAAAATAGTTATGATATACCGATACGCATTCATCCTCCTTCTGATCAGCGCCTGTACTCAAACAGAAGACAAACATTCGATTAAAATAGATACCCACACCGTTGAAGCTGCCAATCTTTTGATTTCGCCTGAAACGGTCTCCGAAATTGGCATGCCATCTGGACTTCTTTCTGATGGGGACCGCCTCCTGGTGTACGATTCACAAGCTATTTCCATGATGGTATTCGACAACAGCGGAGAAAAACAGTTTCAGTTCGGCCGTGAGGGAGACGGCCCCGGAGAGTTCCGTTTCATTCCTGAATTCTGGCTGTTTAATGATACCTATGTGCTGTACGACCGCTCTGCTGCACGAATCCTCCATTTTACAAGAGAAGGCGATTTCATCGAAGATTTTACAGTCGACACAGGCGGCCTCGCCATATCTATTGCCGCACGTTCGGCGACTGAGTTTTATCTTCCCGCCGGGGGAGATGGGAACGCGTTGATTCAATTCAACCATCTCACAAATGAGGAGGAAAATCATCAATTTGGTAAAAAATTTGCGCAATCTGAAGGAGGAGTTGATTTACAACAGGCTCAAAGAGATGCCGTTTCGGGCAGGATTCCTTCATTCATGCAGAACCAGATTTTACTGAGCAGCAATAAATCCGGGCTTTACTCTTTTCAGCAGAGTTCAGGACTTCTGCAAAAATACTCCCACGACGGAGAGCTGGAGTGGGATCACATACTGGAACTCCCCGCATCGGACGGTATTTTTGATCAATATGTTGAAAATAACCGAATGATGACGGAGCGGGGTCAGGGAAATGTAATTATGCTGCAGTACGCCACCCAAATTGAGGCCTCAGCAAGCGGCATCGCCATCCTTCTAAGCACGTTGGAGCCAAATCCGGTAACTGTAGCCTGGCTTCCAGGTGATGGATCATCAATACAGGAAATCCAATTCCCCGGACTTGAGGAATATGAAGCCCGCCCGAGATCGTTTACAATCTCAAATGGCGGGAACACCATCTATTTCACCGCCGCAATGGATGGATCGGTTTACACAGCGGATTGGCCATTATAATTTGATCTGAAAATCTTCACAAGATCAGCATAGCATCACCAAAAGAGTAAAAGCGGTATTTTTCACGAATAGCGTGCTCATAAATCTGCTTCATCTCATCGAATCCAACAAATGCCGCAATCAGCATCAGCAGCGTGCTTTTCGGCAGGTGAAAATTGGTAATCAGGTGATCAACCGATTTGAATGTATATCCCGGAGTGATGAAAATATCGGTCTCACCCGAACACGGGACAAACCTGTCGCCCTCTTTTGGCGCTGATTCCAGCACGCGCACGCTCGTGGTTCCCACTGCTGTAACCCGTTTCGATTTATTCAGTGCATACGCCTGTTGCTGCGAAATTTGATACCATTCACTGTGCATGATATGATCCTCGATCCTGTCTGCCTTTACCGGCGCAAATGTACCCAGACCAACGTGGAGCGTTACCTCGTTTTTGCGGATTCCCTGCGATTCCAGTTTTCCCAACAGTTCAGATGTGAAATGCAGACCTGCTGTAGGTGCAGCTTTACTCCCTGAATCTTTTGCATATACGGTTTGATATCGCTCCGAAAGGGATTCATCCCGCTCAATGTAAGGCGGAAACGGCGTGTGTTTGTAGGGAGTAACTTCATCATCATCCAGCGGGTGACTCAGTTCAATCGTTCGAATTCCATCTTCAGCTATGCTGATGGTTTTTGCGGATAGTTCATCGGTAAGATCAACCGTTTTCCCCGCCCTGAACTTCTTGCCGGGGCGAACCATCGCCTCCACAATGCGATTATCTACTGCTTTTGTAACAAAAATTTCAATCCTGCCGCCGTTGAACAGCAACCGGCACTTTTCAACTTTGCTGTTGTTTACTACGATAGATGTATCCTCTGGCAGGTGCTTCCCGATGTTGTAAAAATAGTCATCGGTGATAGTATTGTTCTGTCTGTCATAGACCAGTAGCCTTGAATGGTCACGCGGAGTTGCCGGTTTTTGCGCGATCAGCTCCTCTGGGAGATTGTAGTCGAAGTCGTCTAATCTTAAGGACAATATGCTATGTTTTTATTATCTGTACTTATATCCTGAAGAATGTAAAGAAATTCGGAGAAACCTTTTTGAGGATACATAATTCTGTTAATAGTTCAACAATCATCAAGTAGCTTGTAACAATAATGCGCTTTTTATGTGACATCTTAATAAATGAAGAGAGCTATTGAAGAGTCCAATTTTAAGGAATTCCGTTCTTTCATTATTCGATGGCACCCTTTGAACCTCATAACCAGCCCCAATTCAAGAGAAATAGATCTTATGAAAAGAATTTTGATAGTACTGACAACAATGATGGCTCTGTTCATTTATGGCTGCGAAACTACTGACCCTTCATTTGATGATTCTCTCCCTAACCGGTTAACTCTGTCACTAATCGCATCTCCCGATGTGGGTGGAACATTAATTCCTGCGGAAGTTGATTTTGAGAATGGTGATGTAATAGAAATAGAAGCTCTCTCATCAGATGGTTTTCTATTCCAGCGGTGGATGGGCGACTTTGAAGGTGAAGACAATCCTGCCATCCTGGTCATGACCGGAAATAAATCCGTAACCGCCCTATTCAGAAAAATTAGCTCTCTTATTACGATTAAAACTACAGGGGAGGGAACTGTACTGTCCGATTTTGATGGCCAAACCGTTTCCCTTTCAGCAGTTCCATCTGATGGATGGACATTCAGCCGCTGGGAAATCGATCTGTCAGGAAGCGAAAATCCTGCAGCACTGTTTCTTGATGAAGAAAAAAGCGTAACAGCACTCTTTGATCCGATGTTTACCTTGATA
>CAZXYQ010000023.1:0-30767 GCA_964644975.1 uncultured Rhodohalobacter sp. | reverse complement strand
AATACAGTCCAGATCTATCTGCAAATCCCTCTGCGCCGTTGCGCCTTTGCGTGATCAAATACAGTCCAGATCTATCTGCAAATCCCTCTGCGCCGTTGCGCCTTTGCGTGATTAAATACAGTCCAGATCTATCTACAAATCCCTCTGCACCGTTGCGCCTCTGCGAGAACTAAATCAGATTCAGATCTAGCCAAAAATCCCTTTGCGTCTTAGCGAGAATCCCTACTCAGGAATCCGTTTCAAAATCTGCTCAAACTGCCAGAAGTGGCGCCGCTGGTGTGCATCTATAAGAATCATTGAACTGGTAAAGGAGATCCGCACTGCCTTTAGAATAGGATGGCGGCTCTTGATTTTGTCCAGATTCCAGTGCTCTTTATCCGCTGTTTTCAGTCTGTCTATAATTTTATCCTGAGATTCGATCAGCTTCATGAACGTTTCGGCAGGATCGAGATCAATATTTGACGGAAACATCGGTTTGATGGTTTTGATACCAAACTTGTAGGGCGGCTCCATATATCCGGCCAGTTTACGAACAGCCCAGGAAGGTGAGCATGAGTTGCCGTTAACAGGGATTACCTTCAGCTCTTTAAGCCCCCTGTCCATTTCATGAAGGTACATGTCGTTAAAACAGATCAGGTGCTGACAGATTTCAACGCAACTCCATGTTTCAGGGTTTAGTTTGAAGATTACTGTTTCACTATCAAGGCTTCCAAACTCATGGATCACTGTTTTAGCGCCTTCAAATTTTTCTGTTAATTCGCCAATTGTAACTTTTTTGGGTATCGACATTCGTTAAATCTTGTTCGGAACAGAGGTTTTAGGTAGCGTCTTGGCTACATTTTTTGTTCTTTAAGGTTCTTCCAAAACCAAAAATCAGATTATGAGATTACGAATAGCTACACCCATTGTCACGTTAATATTTGCCTTAATATATATCATCTCACCGTGCAGCCTGCAGGCCCAGGAACAATTCAACTTCCAGGATGTAATGCAGTTCAAATCGATCGACAACCCGGTGATCTCTGCTGATGGGGATTGGATCGCCTTTAGCGTCTGGCCGGAACGAGGTGATGGCGAGGCACGCATCAAACAGGTGAATGGGAACGATGAATATGTGATTGATCGTGGCGAGCGGCCACAGATTTCATCAAACGGTGAGTTTGCGGCAGCCATCGTGAAGCCGCCTTTTCTGGAACTGGAAAATGCCGGGCGTAATGGCCCTAAAAACAGCCTTGCTGTTCTGAACCTGGAGAACGGGGAGCGTCAGGATATTGAAAATGTAACCCGCTTTGAGTTCTCAAATGATGGAAACTGGTTAGTTGTATCTCTTGAACAGGCGGAGGGTGTAGAGTCCGATAACCCGCACATAGGCTCGCCACGCAAACTGATCAACCTGCAGTCAGATGATTCTCTTGAACTGCCGTTTGTGAACGCTATGGCCATCGACAGTACATCAAACTATTTTGTCTACTCCACGGTGGATACAGTGGGTGATTACAACGCGCTTTATGCGATCAATCTGGATGAAGGTATAGAACCGGTTCAGCTCCTTGCAAGCTCCTACGCGTACTACAATAACTTTTCCTGGGATGAGAAACGAAGTCGGCTTGCGCTTACGGCATCAGAAATCGACACCGTGCACGATTATCGGCTGAATGATGCATCAATTGTCACATGGCATGCGTTCGATGGTGACCCGGAAATAATATTGACGCCGGATGACGTGGAGGAAGGATTTCGCCTGCGTTCTCGTAATAACCTCACCTGGACCTACGATGGTGAGCGGCTCTTTTACGGTGTGAAGAATGCCGATATGGTGGCCCTGGATGAGCGCGAAGAGCCTTCTGATTCTCTGACAGCTGATAACATGTTCGATCTGGAGCATATTCTGAACCAGACAGAAGGCAAGGTATGGCACTGGGATGATCCGCTGATTAAAACACATGAGAAACAGACGTTTAATAACCGGAAGAGTCATCTCTATATGGTGGTGCATCATCTCAATGAAGGCCGGTCAGTACAGCTGGCAACAAAATCATTACCGTACGTAAGCGTCAGTCACAATACCGGACACGTGATCGGATCATCGGATCTTCCGTACAGGCAGCTAATTACGTACGACGGCCGATATCGCGACTATTTCCTGATCGATCTTGAGACGGGCGGGCAAACTCAGTTTTTAACACAACAGCGGTTTGGAGCCTCTCTTTCAGCTAATGGAGATTATGCCGCATGGTTTGATGGAGAAGACTGGAACATTATGAGTTCTGAAACAGGTCAGGTTCGAAATCTGACCGAAGAGCTGGATGTCCCTTTTGCGGATGAGGATAATGATCGCCCGCAACCTTCCGGCGGATACGGTATTGCCGGATGGACCGATGGCGATCGCTCCGTGTTGATTTACGACAAATACGACATCTGGCAGTTTGATACATCAGCGGATGGCTACCGGTCAATAACCGATGGAAAGGGGAGAGAGGAGCAGCGGATCTACAGAATCCGTGATCTCAATCCGGATCGCCACACATTCAGCCGAAACGAACGGCTGCTGCTTACAATGTTTGACGAAATGGAAAAGAACTACGGTTTTTATGAATCACGAATTGGCCGGACCGGGATCTCTGAACTGTTGGAGGAGGAGATGAAATTCACGTTTGTGGCAAAAGCAGAGAATAGTGATGCTATTCTGTTCACTAAAGAGAAGTATGATCTCTACCCAAATTTATGGATAAGTGACGGCTGGCGATTCCGGAGCACGTCGAAACTGACAAATCTTTATGATGATCTGAAAGAACGCTGGAACTGGGGCCACGCCGAGCTAATCGACTGGCTGGATGTAGATGGGAAAAAAACGCAGGGAATTGTGGTCTACCCCGATGATTACAATCCGGACCAGACCTACCCGGTATTTATCTATTTCTATGAGCGATTCTCGCAGCGGCTGTACGATTTTAACCATCCTGTGACCAATCACCGGCCAAACATTGCCCAGTATGTTAGTGACGGGTACGTGTTCTTTATGCCTGATGTTTGGTTTGATATACCTCAGCCCGGATACTCCGGCACAAAAAGTATTGTGCCGGGTGTACACAAGCTGGTGAAGATGGGGGTGGCCGACCCTGACGCAATCGGGCTGCACGGACACTCCTGGAGCGGCTACCTGGCGGCGCACATGGTAACGGAAACCGATATGTTTGCGGCTGCGGTGGCGGGCGCCCCGGTTGGAAATATGACTAGTGCATACAGCGGTATTCGATGGGGGACAGGACTGGCGCGTCAGTTTCAGTATGAGCAGACGCAGAGCCGCCTGGGTGTGAGCCTCTGGGAGAACCCAAATCCCTACATCGAAAACTCACCGGTCTTTTTTGCAGATCGCATTAATACCCCTATCATGATACAGCACGGCGATGCCGACGATGCCGTACCCTGGTACCAGTCAATCGAACTCTACCTCGCGCTCAGGCGAAACGGGAAAGAGTCGGTCTTTTTGCATTACTATGACGAACCGCATCACCTGCGTAAATTCGCCAACCGTCTCGATTATGCTATTAAAATGAAGGAGTACATGGATCACTACCTGAAGGGAATTCCGGCCCCCGCATGGATTGAGGAGGGGATTCCATATTTAGGGGATTGAGGCAGGGAAGGTTAACAACCCATTAGTCATCGCGGGCTTTGACCCGCGATCTCTGATCTATGCTACGGGGACAAGTGTGCTAGTGACCGGGTTTACAGTTCGAACAATAATGGGAGATACCGGATCAAGTCCGGTATGACTTCGAAAAACAATGCCATGTCTTTCGGAACCTTAATCCAAAAGTCCGAGCTGACGCTTTGTCTCCATCACCCTATCGTAGGCCTCGTTAATTCGCTCTTCGGAAACTACTCCTGATTCAACCAGACCTACAATAATTTGTACAGCATCGGGAACAATATCGGGCTGATAGACTGAGTTATTGGCAAAAATCAGCATATCTACTCCGGCGTTCAGCGCATGTTCGATGGAAAATTCCAATCCATAGAATGAGCGAATAGCGTCCATCTGCATATCATCGGAAAAGAGCATTCCGCGAAATCCGATCTCATCCCGAAGGAGGTCCGTTTGTACATTTCGGGAAAGGGTGGCAGGGAGCTCATCGTCAAGAGTGCTGTTCATCACATGCGCAGTCATCACGGCAAAACGGTAGTCGGTTTGGGATAAAATTTTGTAGGGTTCAAGCTCAACTTCTTTCCAGGTATCTGTTACATCGGCCATTCCCACATGAGAATCGTTCCATGCACTGCCGTGACCGGGGAAATGTTTGATTACTGGCAACAGGTTTTGGTTTTGATGTTCTTCGATCACGATTCCGGCATGCTTCGTCACAACGGACGGATCTGCGCTGTAGCTACGGTCTAGCCGGCCAATCACGGGATTTTCCGGGTTGGTGTTCAGATCTACTACCGGCGCAAAATTGACGTTAAAGCCAATGTTATTTAACAGTTCAGTCTGTTCAATTGCATACGCCCGGGTGCTGTCCGCGCTATTCAGATCGCCCAGGTATTCTGCGGATACTGTAGCAGGAAAATTACGTTCTGTTTTCAACCTGGTCACACGGCCTCCTTCCTGGTCAACAGCAATCAAAAGCGGAATTTCAGCAAAGCCCTGAAGCGTCCGGTTCAGCGTCCGTACCTGATCAGCAGATTCTATGTTCCGGTTTCGTGAGCCGGAAGGCACATCAAAATCGAAGAGGATCACTCCCCCCACATTGTACTTTTCAATATCACGCTTTACATGTGAGGTTTCCGAGATCTCAAATCCATTGAAGCCGACCATAAGCAACTGTCCTGCCTTCTGTTCAAGGGTAACTGAATCAGAATCTGATTGGTGAGCGCATGCGGGTAGTGATAATAGAAGACACGCGATTACAGTTGCATAAATAGTGAACATCAAAAGATTATTTTTTAAAGACATCTTCTAAATATAGATTATGGTCTGGTGATTAAAAGAGCGTAAAACATACGGAACTTCAGTAAAGGTTACATAGGCAAACATATCTGTTATGAAGCGTTTGAAGTATGGATGCATACGTACAACATTAAGATATTTTAATGTAACATGAGCCTGTTTCATTACTCTTGTATATAATTCAAACAAATTGAACATCAGGTATTTAGCCATCAAACGAACGATCAGTAACAAATTTAATGCACTGAATTGTATTTCAGAACCCTAATGATAGAGAAATTGATGACTTGTGCTCAATTGAAGCCTATTATTATTACGATGACAACTATTATACTGGAAATTAAACCGAAACACCTAACAACAGCACCACATGATTGAGAGCAACCGAAACAAGGATTTGGAAAGACGTATTGAGCAGTATATAGATGGTAATCTGGGGCCACAGCAGGTTGATGAACTCTGGGCTGAGCTGATCAATAACGAGTATTATCTCGACTATATGAAAAGTGTTGCAAATCTGAACAAGATCGCGGAGGAGCGGGAGAACGAAACGAAGCAGCCGAAAGAGAATTCCAGGAAGCAAGTAATGTTATCAGCGGCAGCCGCAATTCTCCTCATGATTGGGTCTGCATTCATATTTAACCTCAGTACTGAATCATCAGAAATGGTTAAACCGATCTCATCTATAGAGTTGGATTACTACAGATCTGCAGACGGTGCTGCAACAGAACAAGCAGAATCTGACGTTGTTCGGAGAGCAATTTCTACAGCAAATACCGGCGAGGTTGCAGCAGCTCTTAGTATTCTCGATAAAGAACTCGAGAATACCAATTCTGTCTACGAAAGAGCTGAGCTGTTGATTACATCCGGTTCTATCCTGTACAATACCGGAGAGTTCTCAGAGGCAATCGAGAGATTTGAGTCAGCATTGAATCTGGAGCACAGTGATATGATGCTGCTCGAGCGTAACTACTGGTATCTGGGGAACGCATATTTTCAGATTAATCAGCTAGATGAGGCGAAAGTAGCCCTCGAAAAAGCATTTCAATTGAACGGCGCATACAGCAGAGTTGCACAAAGCTACCTCCGGGCTCTCTCTGTGCGATAGATTTAATGACATATTCTGAGTTTTATACGGGCAGTCCGGTCATCACCGAACTGCCCGTTTTTTTTGGAATAGATTTTTTAAAAAGGAACAGAGAAAACAGTAGCCACAACACAGCGACTATAAAGAAGCTGTTAAAACAGATATTAACTGTTCGGATGAGCCCGATACTCGAAGGGAAGCCGGGTTTCTTCTTGCCCGATAATCGGTAGTTTGGTGATCAAATTCACCAAATATACGTATATTCGGTGAATACGATCACTGAATGTACTTATGCAGTAGGCGGTTTCGATTCTACTTTTTCTCACAGATGATTACTACCCCAGTGCCTGCTCCACATCCCCGATAATATCTGCACTGTTTTCCAATCCTACGGCAACACGGATAAGCCCCGGAGTAATGCCCACAGCCTGACGCTCATCTTCCGTGAGTTTTGAATGAGTAGTGGATGCAGGATGTGTAACAATTGTCCGGGTATCGCCGAGGTTGGCTGATCGGGAAAGCATGCTGGTTTTGTCGATGAATGATTTCGCACGTTCAATTCCGCCTTTTATTTCAAAACAGACCACCCCGCCGCCTCGCTTCATCTGCTTTTTGGCCAGTTGCAATTGCGGATGATCTTTATGAAACGGGTACTTCACAAAATTCACGTTCTTATGATCGCCCAGAAAATTGGCCAACGATTCGGCATTATCACAGTGGCGCTCCATTCGTACCGGCAGCGTCTCCAGACTTTTGCTGAAGAGCCAGGCGTTGAAAGGGGAGAGAGCCGATCCGGTATGTCGGGCAAAAAATTGAATCTCCTCCATCTGTTTTTCACTCCCCACAATCACCCCGCCAATAGCGCGACCTTGTCCGTCTATAAATTTTGTTGCTGAATGCTGAACCAAGTCGGCTCCGAACTCAATCGGACGCTGCAGGTAGGGAGTGGCGAAGCAGTTGTCTACCACATAAATCAAATTGTGTGCTTTGGCCAGCTTACCGGCCCACTCCAGGTCGATTAGGTCGAGCCCCGGGTTGGAGGGGGTTTCCAGGAAAAGCATCTTCGTATTCGGTTTGATAAGCTCCTCCCACTTCTCCGGTGATCCGGTATCGGCATAAGTGAAGCTGATTCCCCAGCGCGGCAGAATCTGGCTCAGAATCTGGTGGGAGGAACCAAACAGCGATCGGGATGCCAGCACGTGATCGCCCTGACTTAGCAGCCCCGCCAGACATCCAAACACACCGGCCATGCCCGACGCGGTGGCCACTCCTGCATCCGCCCCCTCAAGCCGGCACATCTTTTCGATAAACTCATCCGTATTTGGATTGGAGTAGCGGCTGTAGACATTCCCTTCAATCTCCCGCGCAAACATCGCCCGCGCGTGCTCGGCCGACTCAAACGTAAAGCTGGAGGTCATATACAGCGGCGTCGAGTGCTCCCGCTCTCCCGTTGTAGGCGTTTGCGTTCGGATAGCATCTGTTTCGAAGTGGTTCTTTTTGTCGGGCATGTTGTTGGTTTAGGTGGTGGAAGGAAAAATCCCTCCTTGAGGAGGGTGGCCACGCGTGTTGTTCGCGTGGGCGGGAGGTGTTGATTTGAGCTTTGAAATGGAAGAGTATCCAGTTAGAGAAATCGATCACTATTCGGACCCACCCCTGGTTCGTTCCAACCGGCTTCGCCTTTGGCACTCACTTTCCCCTCCCGAGAGGGGAGAATCTCAAGTCTCATATCTATCCTTCAATCTCAAAACTACTCGAAATCTTCGCTGTTTTTTCAAGCGTTTTAGAGACCGAGCAGTATTTGTTGATCGAGAGGTCGATCGCGCGGCTCACTTTCTTTTCATCCAGGTGTGCGCCTTTCAGAATAAAATGGATATGCACCGATTTGAACTCGGAGTACTGCTCTCCCTCCACGGTGATCCGTTCGCCGGTCACTTCAATCTGCAGGTCATCAGGATTCTGTTTCTGCTTTTTTAGAATTCCCACAACGTCGATGGCGGAGCAACCACCGGCCGCGGCAAGCAGCATCTGCATTGGCCGGAAGCCGCCGTTGATGCCACCAATCTCACCGGTGCCGTCCATTTGCAGGGTTACGCCATCTTCGTTTTTGGCTTCCATATGTACGGCGTCGTTCAGCCGCTGAATCGATATTTTCATCTGATCTATTAGGTTGATTTCAAAATTCAGTTTAAAATACCGAATTTGAATCTATAGATCGATTTTTATTCAAATGGAAAGTGAGGTTGTTGGTGAAATAGTTGGTTTGGTTATCGGTTGATGAGTGCAGATGTGTTTCTCACTTTCATTGCCTAAGAAGCTCCAAAGTAGTAGGCATCTACAATCTACAACTTTGCACCTTTCTGCGTGTTTTTCGCAGTCCCGACTCTTCGGGACACTTTTCACTTTTTCCTAAGTAACTCAATTCAGCTTCAGGTTCTTAATCTCCGATCCGATCTGTTTCTGCATCTCACCAAACGTTTTAGCGCTGACCACTTTCTGAGCCTGACTTGAATTCAGAAAATCGGCGGGTATATGAACGGCGCGGACTAACATCCCTTCAAGCTCATCGGCACTGCCCAGCGTGTAGTTGGCGTTCAGAAAGATGCGGACATCGATAAATGTGAAGTCGAAGTCGAGCAGTAGGGTACCCCGGTTATTAAATTCGGTCACCGGCATTTTGCGCCATACTTCAAGATCATCCTCCGCTATATAATCTTCAAAAACGTAAACCAGCATTACATCAGAGCTGAAAACCTCAATCTGAGATGGAATTCCCTGGATATATTCAAAGTTATTTGATCGAAGCAGATCAACTTCAAACTCAAATGAGGTGGGAAGAATTTCTGGTCCCTGGATTCCCTGCGGGCCTCTCGGTCCTTCAGGTCCCATCGGGCCGCGCTCACCACAGCCATTTAGAAGAAGAAATATGGTAATGAAAGCGAATAGTGATTTTAGCGTTTTCTTCATGGTTGTCTCCGTTAGTTGAGTTTTCGTAGTTCGTTAGAAGTTCTAACGGATCCGGATGAGTTGAGTTTCCGTTGTAAATAGGAGTGTTAAGTCAATAATAAACAGTAGTAAAGATCGGTATAGTGCCTATCACATATTAATGCTAGAAAGGGTAGAATTTGTGCGTGGTATATCCTGATACCCGTTGACTTACCAATTCTAACATTCAGTACGAGTTTAGTGGAGCGGAACATTTTTCAATCAATCAGATTGACAGTTATATCCGTTTTAACCAATCACATATCCTATGGAAAAACTGATACAACGACTACTTATCCTTTCCCTTTCGATTTTTCTCATCCAGTGCGGTTCCACAACGCATATCAGCTCTGGCGGAACCATAGACACTCATCAACCCGAATTCCAATACTCCGACAGCACCATCGCCAAAGCGTTTGAGATGATGCCACAAATTCAGGCCCCGATTAAAGTGGCAATTTACGACTCAGGCCACGATATATTTCATATCGCTGAAGAGGTTGAGTCCATTCCAGGTGTCAGGTCAGCGACCTACATCACTCCGTCACTGATGGGCAGAAGCAACGCCAGTATAGCAGAACGGCGTTTCTACGGTTATCAACAAGTAAACCGGAAAATCCAGCCCATTGAACTGAGTACGTTTGCTGCACAATCTCACAGCGATCTGATACTCTATATTGAAACAAATCACGAAGTGAGAGCCGGGGCCAACGCACTTGCACTTTCTTATGCCGGACTGCTGCCAATGTTCTTTGTGCCCGGCAATAATCTTGAGGTTACCAGCACAATTGATTTCTATTTGATTGACGTGCGTAACGGATTCATCTATTCATCATTCAGAAATCGTGCAAATGCACAAAAACGATTTGTGAAAATCAACTATAGCAGACATGCCGATGAGCTGGTAGGAAAAAACAGCGAACTGCTTATTCAAAGTGTACTAATTGAGCTGGAGCGGACATTGAAGAATGAGCAATATTTTGCAGGGGATTTGAAAGGGAAAAGTGAAAGGTGAAAAGTGAAAAAGATCTCAAATCCCCGAATTAGTTTGACCTTTGGTTCAGTTTATAATCTGCTATTGGCGTCTCTCCCCTCCTTGTAACGCTTCTTTTGGCGTGATATTGAGGGGAGAACAAGAGGGGTGGGTCTGGGTGGGTCGTAAAACTTTGCAACACCGTTGCGATACTCATCTGATCTTCCTATTTATGGCAATGATTTTAAACCAAAATTCAGAGTCCCATGCAACGATCCTCTACCATTCTACTGCTCCTCCTTTTCACCTTTCACCTTTCACTTTTCACCTCAGCCTGCCAGACTACCGAAACGGCAACAAATAACACAAACCGTTTAGCCATTCCATCCGGAGCTGAACAGAGTGAAGGCCTCTTTAATGTCTATCAGGATGGCGATAAAATATTCTATGAAATTCCTGAAGAGATGCTTGGCCGCGATATGGCAATTATGAGCCGTATTGCAAAAACCGCGGAAGGGCTTGGCTGGGGTGGCGATCGGCTGGCCGGACAGCAGGTAGTGCAGTGGGAACAGCGCGGAGATAAAATTCTGCTCCGCGGAGTATCTTACAGCAATACCGCCGATGAAAATCTGCCGGTGTATGAAGCGGTTCAGAACTCAAACTTTCCGACCATTATTGAGTCGTTTGATATTGTGGAGTCGCGCAGCGGTTCCGTAGTAATCGAGGTGAGTGATCTTTATCTGAAAGATTCCCGACTTTTTGGTCTGCAGAACCGGCATCGTCAGCAGTACAATGTTCGTTCGCTGGATCAGAACCGCTCATTCATGGAGTTTGTGAAGGCGTTTCCTGAAAATATTGAGGTGCGTACCGTGCTTACTTATAACGCAGATAACCCGCCATCGCAGCAGCGAACAGGATCGATTTCAATTGAGGTGAACCACAGCATGATTTTGCTGCCCAAAGAGCCGATGCGTCCGCGTCTGTTTGACGAGCGCGTGGCGATGATCAGCGTTTCACAGACCGATTATGGAAGTGATGCTCAGTACAGCAGGACGAAACGATATGTGACCCGCTTCCGCCTCGAGCCGGTGGATGAAGAGGCCTATTTGCGCGGTGAACTGGTAGAGCCGAAAAACCCTATTGTGTTTTACATCGATCCGGCAACGCCTGAAGAGTGGAGACCCTATTTCAAAGAAGGAATTAATGAGTGGACAGTTGCTTTCGAGGAGGCCGGATTCAAGAACGCAATCCGCGCCGAGATGGCTCCTGTAGATGATCCCGATTTCAGCCTGCTCGATGCGCGCTACTCGGTGATCCGCTACGTGGCCAACCCAATCCACTCCGCCAATGCCGGTCCCGATGTAATCGATCCGCGTTCCGGAGAGACGATCCGGGCCCACATCAACATGTATCATAATGTGATGAAGAGGCTGCACTGGTGGTCTCAAAGTCAGACCGGGCCGAGAAATCCGGAGGTTCAGAAACCGCATCTCTCCACCGAAGAGATGGGGCAGTATCTGCAGTATGTGGTGTCGCACGAGCTGGCACATGCGCTCGGCTATCCTCACAACCAGCGCGGCAACACCGCCTACTCGATTGAGGACCTTCGGGATCCGGACTTCACCAACCGTCACGGCAACTCCTCCTCTGTGGTGGGGCGAACCCGCTTCAACTACGTAGCCCAGCCGGAAGATGGCGACATAAAAGTGCACCGGAATGTGGGAGAATATGATGTATGGTCGGTGAAGTGGGCGTACTCCTATCTCCCGCAGTTTGATACTCCCGAAGAGGAGCGGGAGCTGCTAAACGAGTGGGTACTGGAGCGGGCCGATAATCCGGCGATGCAGTTCGGATATGGACGCGGCGATTTTGACCCCACACAGACTACAGAATCAATTGGAAGCGATTGGGTGCGCGCCAGTGAGCTCGGCATGAAGAATCTCCATCGCGTGATTCCAAATCTGCTTACCTGGATGGGCGAAGAGGGCGAAACCTACGATGAAGTGCGGATGCGCTACATGCAGATGTTTGTCCACTGGGGCCGCATGACCGAGCGTGTGATTACCGCCATCGGCGGTTCGCGAGAGGAGCACAAACGGTTTGGTCAGGATGGACCGGTCTATACGGCACTGACCAAAGAAGACCAGCAGCGATCGATGAACTTTCTTGATGAGCATCTGTTCGCCACGCCTGAGTGGCTGCTCGACAAAGAGCTGTTACGCAAATTTGAATATGTGGGCACTGTGGAACGCGTTCGATGGTACCAGGTAACCGGATTGAATGCTCTGCTTTTACCGCACCGCCTCGAGCGCCTGGTAGAACAGCACGCCATGCTGGGTGATAACGCTTACGGTCCGGCCGAAATGCTGGATGATCTCCGCTCAAGTATTTGGTACGAACTCAACGGCAGTGATCGTGTGGATACCTACCGCCGAAATCTGCAGCGCGCATACCTCGACAGGATGGAATACCTGCTGACTGAAGCCTCCGCTGAAGCCGGGAACCCTCCTGGCGATTACCGCCCCGACATCGGCATGGAAAACCTGCGGACCGATTTTCACATCCAGCAATCGGATATTCGACCACTCGTGATGGAACAGCTCCGCGAACTGCACAGCGATGTGGAAAGAGCGATTAACGGGGCAAGTGACCGGTATACACGTACGCATCTGGAGTATGTGAAAAAGAGGGTGGAGGAGTTGATTTAGGAGATCAAAAATCGAAGACATGGTATTTTTCTTGCGAGATACATGGTTCGATTGATTAGAAAGTTGTGACCGTAAACTTTGATTTAATCTTACTTCTCAAAAATACCACGTTTGTTTGGGAGCAAAATCTAAATCCCTGAGGCATGGTTTTTTTTGACCGATAAAGGGTTTCGATTGATTAGAAAGTTTTGGCCCTGAGCTATGTTTTACTTTTTCTAATCAAAAATACCATGTCTCTCTTTAATGAAGAGTCATCCGATGAATGTGAAGTCGTCGAATGATTTTTCCTACAGATCAAAAAACTGTTCTAATTTTTGATTGATAGATGCTCTGTCAGAAGTATGGACAGTTCCAAGCTCTTTTAAAACAAGTGATTTCTCAATGGTTGCAAATTTCATTCTTACCATTGACGGTTTTGGAAGTCCGCTCTCTTTCCAATTTTGTAGCTTATAGTCACCGGGTCGGCCGAATGATGAGATATTGCTTGTAATAAACATAATTACGAGATCGGGACCTTCATTAAATTGTAGAGGGGATAAAACAAGTGCAGGGCGCTTTTTTAGCGTTTTTAGATTTGTAAATGGAAAAGGCACCAATACGATCTCCCATTTTTTATAGATCGTCGTAGATATCGTCTTCGTCGTTATTCCACTCTTCAAAAGAGGGTTCGGAAACTTTCATGATTGCTTTCAGTTCATTTGCCTGATCACTTTCCTCATAAAATTCTTCCACATATTTATCTATCAAACCCTCCACAATGCTGCTCATTGTTTTTCCCTGAATTGAGGAGATCGCTTTTAGTTTCTTTTTTTTATGCTGATCTATACGGATTCTCATTACACTCATTGGTACCCTCGTATTATTGTTATATATATTACAATATTACAAAACGTAGGAATATAGTTCAATATTTCCTGATGCTAACTGCTATTGCCCACCTGTTATGACCAAATTTCGACCCGGTCTTTCAATGCCGAAAAAACCCGGCTTCGCGAGAAAACAGATGAGCATTGAGAAGCGTGTGGGTCAAGAATTAGAGGAAAAAATAAAAAAAAGTTTTTCTGTAAGGGGTCACCACTATTTTGATCATACGAATAAGAAGAGTCGAAAATTGATCAGGAAAGAGATATGGAAAATCATTATTCACCAACCGAATATAAAGCAGAAAAAGCTGTTGGGGTTCTGATAGCAGAAACAGAAGAGATTCAGAGTGTAGCAATTTGGGCTGAGAAAGTATGTATGAGTCAGGGCTGGTTGCGGAATGTATTAAGAAACGTATACGATAAGTCCCCGAAACAAATCCATCGAGAAGTAAGGTTTGAAACTGTTGTCTGTCTGATTGCAGAACACGGTTGGGAGGTGAGCGCCGATGCTGTTGCCATAGATTCCGGGGTGGGACGGAACTGTAAAGCATTGCATAAATTTTTGAGAAGGCATTACGATACGACTTTCAGCGAGTTGAGGGAAAAATTGTTGACAGGGGTTCTTGACATAGACTTCCTATGGCTGGACGAGAAGTTGTAGGTTTTTTTTAGTGATATTGAAACTGGCGACAAAAGTATTGAAAAGGGAGACAAGAATAATGAAATAGGAGACACCTTTTTTTGTGCATGATATCTTGAATGAATTAATTATAGGTGAGCATTCATCAATGGGTTTTTGGTGGATTGTGATATCTAAACATTAACTAAAACGTGAGTATCGATATGAAAAAATTAATCTTGACAATCATCTTCTATTTTTCGTTAACATTCATTTGTTTAGCCGTAAACAATACAGATTATTATTGCAATTCATCCACCTCGATGAATTTGATCAGTAATCATTTAGGTATAGATATTATCGAGCAAAACAATGGGATTGAAATTGTATCTTATGATCTCATGATGGATGAAAATTCATGTACAATAAGTATAGAAGGTTCCATTGGGGTAAGTGGGACAACCTTTAAAGTTTCAATTTCCGTGACGGCAGACTCTTGTTCAGAAGCAAGAGAATTAGTGCGTGAAGAATTCGAAGCACTTAAAGAAATGATCCGAGAGTTTTTTTAAAAAGCATAAAAAGACCTGCTGGTCAGCAGGTCTTTTTAATATAAAGTCTTTGTAGAAAAATTGGAAATGAAAATAGATAATATATTAATAAAAAGTATGAAAAAAATATACATAATAACTATTTTTTTGGTTTGTACAGGTTTCATTTTTGTAGAGAAGGAATTATTAGCGCAGAGTATTGATGGTGAGTGGTTTAAAGTTGAATATATTGCTACTGTAAATGGTGAATCTACAACAGGTGTTCTCCATCAAGCTAATAATTTATCTGTTTATAACTGGTTTCAGTTTGATAGGGATTCTATAGAGGAACATATTGATATGGGAAAAATGAATTTTGAAATCAATATTATTAACCATGAAGGTTTATTCGTTTGCAAGCAATTCTCCAATGATAAGATGTTTTCAAAAGAAAGGTCTATTTTGACTTATTATTATGTTACTGACTCAATCCCAGCAATTGACTGGACTATTTATTCAGATGAAAAAATAGTTGGGGATTACAAGAGTATAAAGGCTAAAGGCTTTTTCCGAGGTAGAAATTACATTGTTTGGTTTACTCCTGAGATCCCCATATCTAACGGCCCTTGGAAGCTGGGAGGGTTGCCTGGCTTAATATTAGAGGCAACAGATGAGGAGGGCAGGGTTCAGTTTCAATTTCTTGGTAAACACGCTGATACGATGGCTCAAACTGTTGTGGAGAACAAATGTTATGATAACAATTTGGATTTTATTAAGTGGAATGAATACATAACGAAGGCCAAAGAGGACATAAAGCAATTCGAAGGTATCGTAAATGAACGAGCGGGTGCAACCATAAGGTTAAACACTAAATTTATTATTGAAAAAAGTGAATTCAGTACCAAAGATATCAATGAATAATGTAATACAATATCACTATATAATATAAACTATTAATGAAAAATAAATACATAATAATATTTATTTGTACAACATGTTTTGTTCTTTTTAATTGTACTGAAACCTCAGAAAATAGCTGGCCAGATGCAGTTGAACCTTCCGAATTCATTGAATTATCCCAAATAGAAACTCATTTTCTTTATGAAATTCCGAATCAATCAAAACAGGAATTTTTCTTTGGCAGTATAAGGGATGTTAAAGTAGTTGCCGATAGTACTTTCGCAGTACTAGATGATATAAAGAAAGCGTTTCATTTCTTTTCTCAGGAAGGTATATACAAGGGAAGTACCATTAAAGAAGGTCGTGGGCCCGGGGAATTAATGATGCCTCATCACAATTTTCAAGTGTCTGAAAAGGGAAAAATTTCTATTTATGACAGGGGATTGCAACGTATGTCTATTTATAAACTTAATGAACATGAATTGTCTGTTTTTAAAGATGTAAAATTAAATAAAATGATCAGTAGCCATTTTTTGCTATCTAATGATTTACTCGTTCTTTATGAGCCGAAATCATTACAGGAAAAAGAAAGTAAAGACAGAGTAATTATTTCTGATCTTTATGGAAATATAATTATCGACCAACTTGCCGAATTTGAAGGAAACGAGCAGCTGATTCTATCACCTTTCTCTGGTAATTTTACTATGGGTGTATCATCACAATATCACACCAAAAACTTGGTATGCTATCAGGAAAAAACAATGATTTATAATAGATCAAATCAGATAGGATTTAGAGTGTATGATCTTGGTACCGGAAAAGTAATCAATGAAGTAAAATTGAATAGGTCAAATATAAATCTACCAATTGAGAGACGAGAAGAATTGATTGATGAAATTACTGATCCAGGGATAACAAATAGAGAACAGAGACTGCGGCTATTAGCCGAAATGCCGAAATATTACCCGATGGTTCATGATATAAAGTGTGACTCGGTAGGACATATATGGTTAAAAGTTACAGAAGATGTGGATCAACATGCTTGGATTGTGTTCAAAGAATCTGGAGAGCTTATCGGAAAATTGGACACAGAGTTTGAAGAAAAAATAGTTGGTATACACAAAAATTTAATATTTATTCAATTAGAAGATTTGGCTGGCAAAATAAGCCTGCATGTGCATCGATATAACATAAAATAAATTAGTTCTACTGTTTCATCATAGTAGTTTAGATTACTAACTTTAAAAAAAACAGTAAAGCCGAATATTAAAAATACAGATTACGCTATTTGCATTGTGCTTGAACACAGTAACAGTATGTGAAAAGATCCATCAACGGAGCGAGTGACCGGTTTTCGCAAACGCATCTGGAGTATGTGAAGAAAAGGGTAAGGAAGTTGATTTAACCATTTTTTAATTTCGCTTTTCTAAGCAAAACCTGTCACACCAATAAGCTTGAATGGTTTCTATGTTCTGGAATTGATCCTTTATGAAGAGTTTCTGAAAGGGTAAGTTGTATGATTGATGTGAAACATCTTGATTCTCTAACAAATCACCATCGAAGAACGAAACTGCATTCTAATTTGACTACCCCTAAATACAACACTCTGTTTTACTCAATCGGTGCTTTGCTGAGTGTGGTGACTGCCGCCATCTTCTGGTTTTCGCTGATGTGGTTTGTGGCCGGAACCGGCATGCTGCAGATGTGGATGGGGGCTCACCTGATCACAGTAGCAATCGGTTTTGGTGTTTCATTCGTGTTGTCTGTTATACAAGCCGAACACATCCCGGAGGTGATTTACCGGGCATCCCAGCTCGGTAGCAAGGCTCTCTTCTTAATACCGTTGAGCACCGGTTTCCGCGCCATTTCCGATACAGTGTTGCCTTCCGATTCTCTTACGATTGGCAGTGTAGATTTGAGTTCCGCAGAGATGTTTGCATATGCAACTGTCCTGGCGTTGGTGCTTTTTTTGCTCTTTTCCATCACAAGCTGGCTGGCGGAGAAGAGGAGCGTAAACAATTAGACTATCATAATCCAGAATGTAAATTCATGTCAGGGGATGTCTAATACTAATGATGTGAATAAATAAAGCCGCCCAATAATAAATTGGACGGCTTTATTTTGTTCTTTTAATGAGATGCTGATACGAAGTCGAAAGACATCGATTGCCGGGACCAGTAAAGCACTGGCACGGCTAAGCTGTCAGTTTTTCTTGAATCCTAAACCTTGCGCCTTAAACCCAACTCTGGCAGGATTCCGCGAAAAGCCCCGATTGTTGGGGCCAGTAATCCACTGGCACATGAACTCTACCAGGTTATCTTTTCACCTTTCACTTTTGCCTTCTCACTTTTCCTCACCCATATACGGATATTCAAATTCCGTCGGTCCGGCATAGGTCTCTTTGATCGATCTCATGGAGATCCATCGGTAGAGGTTCACCATGCTTCCGGCTTTGTCATTTGTACCCGACTTGCGTGCACCGCCAAAAGGCTGCTGATTCACAACAGCTCCGGTCGGCTTGTCGTTGATATAGAAGTTACCGGCGCTGTTCTTCAGTCGGGTAGCCATGTGGTTGATGGTATACCGGTCGCGCGCCCAAATGGCTCCGGTGAGTGCATATTTCGATGTTCCGTCGCAGAGGTCGAGGGTCTCTTCAAACTTTTCATCTTCGTAGACATAGATGGTCAGAACCGGACCAAAGATCTCTTCCTTCATCGTGCGGAATTTTGGATCAGAGGTAACAACAACGGTCGGCTCAATGAAGTACCCTTTGCTGTCGTCATACCCGCCACCGGCGATGATTTCGGCATCATCCGATTTTTTAGCGTAGTCGATGTATTCCGAAATCTTGTCGAACGCTTTGCGGCTGATAACGGCTCCCATAAAGTTGGAGAAATCCTCCACGTCGCCCATTTTTATATTCTTCACTTCAGATTTCAGTTTCTTGCTGAAATCGCCCCAAATTGATTTCGGCACGTACATTCTGGATGCCGCCGAGCATTTTTGCCCCTGGTACTCAAAAGCACCGCGAACGGCAGCCGGAACCAAGCGATCCACATCAGCGCTTTTGTGAGCAAAAATAAAGTCCTTACCGCCTGTTTCTCCAACGATGCGCGGGTAGGTGCGGTAGTTGTCGAGATTTTTCCCGATCGCTTTCCAGAGGTGGTTAAACGTTCCTTCCGATCCGGTGAAATGAAGTCCGGAGAGGTGTTCGCTTTCCAGGACAGGATCACCCACATCGGGGCCATCACCCGGCAGGAACTGGATCACACCATCGGGAAGACCGGCAGCTTTAAGGGCCTGAAGCACAAACCAGCTTGAATAAACGGACTCAGTGGAGGGTTTCCAAATTACAACATTTCCGCATATTGCGGGTGCGGCCGGCAGGTTACCGGCAATGGCTGTAAAGTTGAAGGGAGAAACAGCAAAGATAAATCCTTCCAGCGGACGATATTCCACTCGATTCCACATCCCGTCGGGTGAGTAGGGCTGATCTTTATAGATCTTGGTGAGATACCATGCGTTGAATCGGAAAAAATCGGCCAGTTCGCCAACGGATTCAATTTCTGACTGTTGCGGGGTTTTGGATTGAGCCAGCATCGTAACCGCATTCATTTTGGATCGCCACGGACCGGTGATGATATCAGCTGCACGGAGGAAAATGGCCGCGCGATCTTGCCAGGGAGTTTCTGCCCATTTTTTTCGGGCTTCAAGTGTACCTTCAATCGCTAGCTTGACCTCTTTCTCTCCGCAAAGATGAACGGTTCCCAGTTTGTGATTCAGGTCGTGAGGCGGATGCATATCAGACGTGCGACCGGTCTTAATCTCCTTTCCATTGATGACGGCCGGAATCTCAAGCTCGTCTTTCTTCAGTTCGGTGAGTGTCTTTTTCAATTTGTCGCGTTCCGGAGTTCCCGGCGCGTAGGAGAGGTAGTGTTCGTTTTTTGGCTCCTCAATATGGAAATAAGCGTTTGACATAATAAACAGCTACTTTTTTTGGGTTAAATATCGAATGATTCTTTTGCCCAAATATAGGAACTATAGAGCGGAATAACTTGACAGATAGGAGATGTGAAAAGGGAGAAGGGAAAGGTGAAAAGTGAGAAGCTGTAGATAGTTGATTGCCAAGTGAAAGCATTGTCGATTATACAAGAAAGCGATAGATTCAAAAAGTGCTATATTCTCGTGGGTGTGATTTTAATTTTAGTTGATTACGTTCACTTCATTTTTATAGCAGTTTTAAAAAACTAACTACTCTGGCCTTGTTTAAGAAAGCCTTTCACTTTTCCCTTCTCCCTTTTCACTCCTTAAAAAAATGATACCGCACGAAGCCTTCCATTGCCTCATACTCAGCAAGTCCGAGTTCATCATAGGTAATGGCTGTGCCTTTGTTTCGGTCTTCTGACCGCTGCCAAAATTCGCGTGCGTCAGATCCGGGAAAAAGCGGACGGTCTTTTTGAGACTGATGCTTAAAGATTGCCCGGCGTTTTCGCGTAAGTTCAAGGGGGCTCAGCGGTACGGCCATCTCAATTTCATTCACGTCCCACTCCTGCCACGCTCCCCTGTAGAGCCAGACATAGCAGTCTTTTGCCCAATCCTCATCTTTCACCTGTTCCAGTGCCAGGTAAATGGCTTTCAGGCAGACTCTATGGGTTCCGTGCGGGTCGGAAAGATCACCCGCGGCGTAGACCTGTTGTGGCTTTATCTTCCTTAGCAGGTCTACAGTTAGCTGAACGTCTTCCTCAGAAAGAGGTTTCTTTTTTACACGTCCGGTTTCGTAAAAAGGCATATTCATAAAATGAAGTTTTTCTTCAGGGATGCCGCAATACCGGGCCGCAGCTTTAGCTTCTCCGTGCCGAATGAGTCCCTTGATCTCTTTAATCTCGGGCGAATCCATCTGTCCGGGCTCTTTGTTTTTCAAAAATTTGGTAATCTCTTTGAAAAGTGACTTGGCTTTGGCGTCCTTCATCTCAAAAGTCTCAGCGAAGTCGGTCACAAAGTCAGCAAATCGAATGACGTCATCGTCAAAAACGGCAATGTTGCCGGAGGTTTGATAGGCTACGTGCACGTCATGACCGTGGTCTACAAGGCGGATCAGCGTACCGCCCATGGAGATCACGTCATCGTCGGGGTGGGGGCTGAAAATAAGGGATCGCTTGGGGAATGGTTTTGCGCGTTCCGGTCTGTATCTATCATCCTCTTTCGGTTTCCCACCAGGCCATCCCGTTATGGTGTGCTGCAGCTCGTTAAACACCTTGATGTTGATATTATAGGCCGGTCCTCTTAAGGTGATAAGATCACCCATGCCGTTTTCGTTGTAGTTTTCATCGGTCAGCTTCAGAATAGGTTTATCCGTTTTCTGGCATAACCACACCACCGCTTTTCTGATCAGTTTATCCTCCCAATCACAAGAAGTGAGCAGCCATGGCGTATTTATACGCGTAAGTTTCTCAGCGGAGGCTTCATCAAGCACAACCACGGTATTGTCGTGCTGCTGAAGGTAGGTGGCAGGCACACTTTCGTGAATATCACCCTCAACGCTTTCCCGTATAATCGGAGCTTTTCCCTCACCCCACGCCATCAAGCAGATTTTTTTTGCATCCAGAATGGTACCCACTCCCATCGTGATGGCCCGCCTCGGTACGTACTCTTCGCCAAAAAAATCACTGGCGGCATCTTTTCGGGTAATCTTATCGAGCGTAATAAGGCGCGTGAGTGAGTCGGGACGCGAACCCGGCTCATTGAACCCGATATGGCCTGTGCGACCTATACCCAGCAGCTGAATATCCAGTCCGCCGGCGTCTTTTATTTTCTGCTCATACTGTTCACAGTACGTATGGACCTGATCTTCGGGAACGGTTCCATCAGGGATGTGAACGTTTTTTTCCGGAATATCAATGTGGTCGAACAGATGCTCGTTCATAAACCGAACGTAACTTTGAAGTGAGTTGGGCTCAATCGAATAATATTCATCCAGGTTAAAGGTGATTACGTTTTGAAAGGAAAGCCCTTCTTCCACGTGCATTCTAACTAGCTCGTCGTATACCCGGACCGGAGTAGACCCCGTGGCGAGGCCCAAAACAGCATTTTTGCCCGACTCAGCCTTCTCCCGAATGAGCTCAGCAATTTCATTGGCTACTGCAACAGAAGCATCAGCGCTCTCATCATAGATAACTGTAGGTATTTTTTCAAAATAACTCAGCCGCCGGTCTATTGACTCTATTTTTATCGACAAATCACTCATAACAATTGATTTAGATGGTTTCTGAAATTTTACCGGCAACGTCGAAAAGTGGAAAGTATGAAACTTTTGGTCACTGATAAGTCATTAAAAGTCTTGTAAACAAATATACGAATTAAGTGCGGGAATACGCTGTTGGAAACGGTTCCAAACTTTACATTGAATCGGTTATTTATTTGGTTTCTGATTTTATATGATGATTTTGGAATGGTAAAAAAAATAGTTTAAGCTATCGCCGGTTTTCTGTAAAAAATGTGTTACAATCATGAACCTGATGATTGGAGTAGACTCCGGGGGTACCTATACCAAATTTGGTTTGGTGACCAAATAGGGAAAACGTTTTGACGAAAACTTTGTAGAAACAGATTCTACAGTTACCTACACAGATTTTTTCGAACTACTGCATCAGGAAATCGTGGATCTTAAAAACTCCTGCGCATACTCCTCAAAAGTGATGTATATATGCTTCTTACCCAGAAGGTGACAGATATGGTTGGGCGGCTGTTGTTTTATAAGAATATTCCTATTGTATTAGTGGTGCACGTTCCACGAAAATAGAGAGTGAGTTCTGTGGATGCAGACAATTTTAAAGGGGGATATCTAGCCGCAGAACTTTTGATTGACGAGATTGAAAATGAGGATTCAGATCGAAAATTAATCAATATGGATCCCCAGTTCATCATCCGCCGAAAGTTGTGGCGCTGCCCGGAGTTAGTCACCGGTGCCGTTGGAAGCTATTTCTTTTTAAACTCTTCAATAAATTTTCTTGTAAAATCCGATTGTACAAGCCGTCCGCTGATTTCAGCTCGCTGTTCCAGTGTAGGACCCCAGTGACCGGTTCCATTCCACTGAATTTCTCGTAGTTCTTTCATCGCCTGCGGGTTGCTGACTGAAAGATCACCTGCAAGTTTATCGAGGGCCGTATCTAGCTCTGTCATAGAATCAAATACGTTGCTGTAGAGCTTGTTGGAAAGAGCCCATTCAGCACTATACCAGGAGCGTGCATCAACCGACAGGGTTGTAAATGCACCCACACCGATCTTACGGCCAACAGCAGGCCCAACAACGAAAGGTCCGATTCCCAAGGCGAGTTCGCTCAGTTTAACGGCGGCTGAGGCATGTGCAAAAACGTAATCGGCTGAAGCAACAATTCCGATTCCACCGCCCACAACTTTACCGTGAACCCTTGCTATGATAAACTTTTTAGATTTTCTCATCGCATTAATCACGTTGGCAAATCCCATGAAAAACTCTTTTCCTTCATCCAGGTTTGTGATGGCAAGGAGTTCATCGAAGGATGCACCGGCACAAAAGGCACCGTCACCGCCGCTTTTAATGACAATCACATTTGATTCAGGGCTTTCCGATGCCTCTGTAATTTTTTCAGTTAGCTCTTTAAGCAGTTTACCCGGAAGAGAATTTCCTTTAGGGTGAAAAAATTCGATAGTAGATACGTTATTCTTGATATCATAAGAAACCGTTCCTTTTTCTGGCATAGCGTGATGTTGATTTATGATAATGGTAGACATATTTGGACTAAGTTAAATTGATGATGGCAGAGAAGAAAGGTTTATTTGTGATGGCTTGCCCTTTTCGGCTTTATTTAATTTAGCTCCACATAACCCACTATCTCATATCTCAAATCTCATCAATATCCAGTGACTCGCGCCTTTTTACAAGTGTCAGAATCGTATACTCTGCCACAAGTTCATCCCTCTGATTGCTGACTTCCACATCCCACCAGATCATGCCGTATGGGAATCTGTCGGTAGTCCGCTTTTGACGCGTTGTCTTTCGCTTGGCGATCAGTTTAGCCTGGATGGTATCTCCGGGAGGAACCGGGGCGAGGAAACGAAGATCCTCCAGTCCATAGTTTAGCAGAACGGGTCCCGGAGAAGGGTGAACAAACATGCCAGCCGCAGCAGAGAGCACAAAATACCCGTGCGCTACCCGCTGTTCAAAGAGTGAATCTTTGGCGGCAATTTCATCGAAATGGGCGTAGAAGTGATCCCCGCTGATCCCCCCGAAATTTACAATATCGGCCTCCGTAACGGTTCGCCGATGTGTGGTCAGTGCCTCCCCGATCTCCACATCCTCAAAATATTTTTTGAACGGATGAACTTCGGATTCCCTTGTTTCTGCACCTTTAATGTGCTGATTCACAATATTCATTATTGTAGTGGGGGAACCCTGCAAGGCAACGCGCTGCATGTTATGCAAAACGGATCGTGCACCGCCCAGCTCTTCACCTCCACCGGCGCGTCCCGGTCCGCCGTGCACCATATGAGGCATCGGTGAACCGTGGCCGGTAGATTCACCGGCTGAGTGCCGGTTAACCACCATAAAACGTCCATGGTAGGGAGCGCAACCCAGCGTGATTTCACGGGCTACATCATCGTCATTTGTAAAGAGGGATCCCACTAGTGAGCCGTCTGATCTGTTTGCAATGGCGATCGCTTCATCTATAGTTGAGTAGGGCATAACGGTGGTTAGCGGACCGAATGCTTCAATGGTATGCACATCATCTGCCTCCATCGGTTTGTGGCAAAGAAGCACACGCGAATTTGTGTAGGCACCACCTTCCAGTCCGTTCACTCCGGCATAAACCGTGTCTGAAACTTCTTCGAGCCTGGCAAGTTGTTCTTCAAACCGTTTGTTCTGCAGCGAACTAGCAAGGGGTCCCATTTTTGTCTCTTCGCTGGATGGATCTCCAACCGTGGTTTTTTCCAGACGGGCTTTCATGGCATCGATAACATCATCCACCAAATCTTTATGAATGATAGTACGCCGAATAGCGGTACACTTTTGCCCGGTTTTCACCACCATCTCGTTGCACACCTCTTTGATAAACAGACCGAACTCTTCCATGTCGGGGGTTACGTCAGGGCCCATAATAGAGCAGTTCAGCGAGTCTGCTTCCAGGTTGAACGGAATACTGTTGGCAATAATATTCGGGTGAGCCTTCAGTTTTTTCCCGGTATCAGCCGATCCTGTAAATGATATGATATCCTGACTGTTCAGGTGGTCGAGCAGATCGCCCGGCTTGTCAGCGGCAATAAACTGGATGGATCCCTCCGGTAAAATTTCCGATTCAATCATCGCCTGAAAAACAGCGTGAGCCAGATAAGACCCTGTCGGTGATGGCTTCACGATACAGGGAACTCCGGCAATAATACAGGGCGCCAGTTTTTCGAGCATTCCCCATACCGGAAAGTTAAACGCGTTGATGTGTACTCCAACGCCCCGTTTCGGCACGCAGATGTGTTGCCCCACAAACGTGCCCCCGCGCGAAAGTCTCTGAACACCGCCCTCCACGTGAAAGGGAAGATCGGATAGCTCTTGGCGCGATTTGCTCGAGAGCGTAAACATGGTACCGATTCCTCCCTCAATATCGATCCACGAGTCGCGGCGGGTGGCACCGGTATGCGTGGAGATCGCATAAAAATCCTCTTTTCGTTCAATCAGGTATTTCGCCAAAAACTTGATCTTAAATGCGCGCTGATGGATCGTCATCTCCCGCAGTTTTACCCCCCCGACAGATCGTGCATACTCACACATCGATTTATAGTCGAGCTCGGCCTCCACCAGTGTGGCAACCGGTTTGCCGGTAACGGCACTATTCAATTCAAATTCGGTTCCTTTGGTGATCCAGTTTCCCTGTGAGTAAGATGTTACTTTCATGGATGTTTATGGCAGATTAATTTTTTGGGAATATATGGATAAACCTCCAAGGTTTTCAAAACCTTGGAGGTTTATTAAAGAAGAAAAAAAGTGTAAATAATTCGGTTTTCGGTGCTCTTACTATCATACAATCCATTTAACCCTCCAAGGGTTTAAAAACCTTGGAGGGTTCTTTTTAAAAAAAATGATAAACCAATGCCACAACCTACAATACCATTGGAACCCGGTAAATTGTATCACATCTGGACACATGCAAACGGAGATAAAAATCTGTTCCGGGAAGATCAGAACTACAAATATTTACTTGAGAAATACTGCTATCATATTGAACCGGTGGCTGATACGTATGCCTATTGCCTCATGCCGAATCACCTGCATCTGATGGTGAGAGTGAAAGGGGAAGATGAGGTGGTGGAATTTTTAAAGGGAAAGAAATCGAATCCAAACCTCCAAGGGTTTTTGATTCCTAAAAAACGGAAGACTCCGTCTCCGTTGTAAATCTCTCCAGAAACTCCATTCCTTTAAATGAATTTCCTTTTGGATTCAGTTTTGGACTCCAGACGGCAATACTGTAATGGTTGGGGAGAACGGCCACAATTCCACCTCCAACGCCGCTTTTTCCAGGCAGCCCCGTTCGAAATGAGAATTCACCCGCTTCGTCGTACATTCCGCAGAGTTGCATAATGGCGTTAATTCGCTTCGATTTACTTACGGAAACCACCCTGTTTTCAGTATAGGGACACACTCCGTAACCGGCGAGGTAAAGGAATGTTTTAGAGAGTTCCTTACAGGTCATTTCAATGGAGCAGAGGCTAAAATAGAGATCCAGTACTTCATCAATATCGTTGTGAATATTATCGTAGGCTTTCATTAAATAAATCAGAGATGCATTCCTGTAGCCAACAGATTTCTCTGACTTGGAAATTCTATCTGAAAATGTGATTTCTGAATTTCCCGATACATGACGTACAAATTCAATCAGCTCCTGCTTTGGATTTTTCAGATGATTGATCAGGATATCACACACGACAATCGCTCCTGAATTAATCATCGGGTTTCTCGGAACTCCATTATTGTATTCAAGCAGCGTGAGCGAATTAAACGGTGCCCCGGAAGGCTCAACGCCTATTCGTTTCCACAGGTTATCCTCCTCCAATTTGTATGCGAGGGTCAGAGAGAGCACCTTTGCAATACTCTGGATGGAGAATTTCTCGTCAGAATCGCCTATTGAAAAGTGACTGTCCTCCAGAGTGGTCAGATGAACTCCGAACTTGTTGGGATTAATCTTGGCCAGCTCCGGGATATAGGTGGCAACCTTACCGGTATCCTCAATATTCTTTATCTCGTTGTAAATTTTTGAAATGGGCGCTTGGTAGTCCATGGAGATGAATTGTGATGAAATTTATTGAAAACTCAATTCCTGTTGAAGAAGACGGATTAACTTGGTTTGCGTTTATTCCACGTCTCATACCCGATATCCTGACCTTTCCGATCGTCCGGAATTTCTCTGAGAGGTTCGCACTCTTTCCAGCTATCTGTCATTTCACCCGGCAGCCGCTGATACCATCCGGTACCCTCGGTTTTCCATTTAGCCATTTGATCGGTAACATCTTTCACAATTTTAGCGGGATTTCCCACGACCACTTTTCGGTCAGGAATCTCCATCCCCTCCTTCACAAAAGCCAGTGCCCCGATGATGCACTCCTTTCCAATGGTGACATTATCCATCACCACAGCATTCATTCCCACCAGCGTATTTTCCCCGATTGTAGATCCGTGAATAATCGCTCCGTGGCCGATGTGAGATGATTTATGCAGCGTTACCGTCACGCCCGGAAACATGTGTATGGTACAATTCTCCTGCACATTGCAGCCATCCTCAATCACAATTTTGCCCCAGTCGCCCCGAATTGCCGCGCCCGGACCGATATAGACATCCCTGCCAATAATCACATTTCCCGTCACCGCTGCCTGTGGATGAATGAATGAGCTTTCGTGTATGACCGGTTTGTAGCCGTTAAATTCGTAAATCAATTTCGTTTTTTAATTATTGGTTATCTGTCTGAAGAGTGTAATATAAAACAAGACCTGTACTTTATTATAATTTCATGAGAATTGCTCGCAAAGCCGCAACGACGCAAAGTGGAATTTAAGTGAGTAAACCAAATGTGGGTAATTGATAAGTCTTGCGCTACGATCACTATATCCGATTGTCCTACATACGTCGCGCCTTAGCGCCGTTGCGAGAGCCCCCCTAAGCTCTCTCCAAAATCACAGCATATCCCTGCCCAACACCCACACACATCGTAACCAACGCGTATCTTTTCTCCTGTTTCTTTAGTTCGATGGCAGCTGTTTGAAGGATACGGGCACCGCTTACGCCCAGGGGATGGCCGAGTGCTATCGCCCCGCCGTTCGGGTTGATCCGCTCATCGTCATCATCAATTCCCATTTTTCGGGTGCAGGCGAGCACCTGTGCCGAAAACGCTTCGTTCAGTTCGAGGATATCCATATCGTCGAGTGTGAGTCCGGCACGTTTCAGGGCAATTTCCGACGCATACACCGGGCCGATTCCCATAATGCGCGGTTCTACTCCGGCCACACCGGAGGATACAATCCGTGCCATCGGATCCAGACTGTGATCCTTCAGCGCCTTCCCGGATGCGATCAGCATGGCGGCCGATCCGTCGTTCAGTCCTGATGCATTTCCGGCGGTTACGCTCCCATCTTTTTTGAAAGCCGGACGCAGTTTTCCCAAAACTTCGGCAGTAGTATCAGGTCGGATAAACTCATCATCTTTGAAAAGGATTGGATCCTGCTTTCTCCGGGGAATCTCCACGGGTACAATCTCCTCGCTCAGCCGTCCGTTTTCCCGGGATTTGGCGGCTTTCTGTTGACTCCAGGCCGCAAATTTGTCCTGTGCTTTCCGTTCTATACCATATTTTTTCACCAGGTTTTCAGCTGTATTTCCCATGCCTTCCGTTCCATAAAGCTCCTCCATTTTCGGGTTGATGAAACGCCAGCCAAAACTGGAATCGTACATTTCAGCATCGTTTCCAAACGGCTTAGAGGCTTTGGAAGTTACCCACGGACCGCGGGTCATATGCTCCACACCCCCGGTAATAAACAGCTCTCCCTCATCAGCAGCGATCGCCCGGCGCGCATGAATGGCAGCTGACATGCTCGAGGCACACAGCCGGTTCACCGTTTCGCCGGGAACCGTAAATGGCAGACCAGCCAGCAGAAGCGCCATTCGCGCCACATTCCGGTTATCCTCGCCCGCCTGATTCGCACACCCAAAAATCACGTCGTTGATCGCCTTCGGATCGACACCGGAATTGCGGTTCATCAGCTCTTTGATCACAATCGCACCGAGATCATCAGTCCGGACAGGAGAGAGGGTTCCGCGGAAATTGCCAATTGGGGTTCGGATCGCGTCAATGATGTAGGCTTGTTTGAGGTCGGGCATGGTTTGGTATCTATTAATTTGTGATAAGTGGAATAGTGATTATAAGCGTTGATTTGTCGAGTATCGCGCGATGCGCGATGTTGAGTAGCACGCTGCGCGTGCTGTTGAACTGTTGAATCGTGGAATTGCCAATTGTGCATGATTTTTATCAGTTAAACAAAAAATCAATACCTGATCAAATGCGATAAGAGTATTCTTGGCATCGAAACGTGTTAACGGGTAAACAATTCCACAGTTCTACGTTACGCGCTGCGTAACACTCCACAGCTCGCGCAGCGTGCTACTCAACAGTTCCACTTGATAGTTTTAAGGAATATCGAATTCGAAGATGGTATGTAAGTCCAGGACGGAATAAGCATAAATTTTTTTATGCTTTTCTGAGACAACAAAATTATGAATTGGCACATCAAACATGGCGCGATTTACAGGGTTCCCATCCCAATCCCATTTTTCAAAAGAGGTACGAAAAGTTTCAATATTTTCATCGATTTTATCCTGATTTTCATGCATTGCCATAAGAGAAAGAAAATCGTCAGATGCTGTTTTGATCGATCTATACTGAAAAAAATCTAACGGCTCCCTGTTTGAGAAATTAATGCTCTCATCATTAATCCTTATATCACGTAGGAGGTTTCCCTGATGATCGTAAATTTCAAATCGGTTGTGGTAAAAATAAAACGCTGCAACTCTTTCCCCATCTTCAGAAGAATTGGTTGTATTTAGGAATTCAAATTTTTTTTCGTACCCGGTCAGTTCTGTGTCTGGATAATTCCCAAAGCTAAAGTGAGGTTCATCTTGCCCGATTTTAAGTGCAATAAATCTATGATTAGAGCTATCAACATTCACTCCTTCGTCAGCAATGTATAAATCTTCTTTTACCTTGGTGATTCCGGTCAAGGGATTGGTTTGTCCATTGTACTGCAAAGAAGTTTCGTTTACAGGAACGAGTGTTGTGTCATTGACTTTATATTCTCTTAAAACACGCGTGCCAATCTCATAAAGAATCAGATGATTTCCATTTGTATTAATCTCATTAAGAGGAATGAATTGAAATTCATGCGGGCCTCTGCCCTGCTCCCCCCAGGCGTAAAGAAATTCCAAATCAGGTATACTGAATACTTTAATAAATCCACTCGGGTCAGCATCACTGATAATTATGTATTCATCAGAGACATTCACTATATCACCGGGATTTAAAAAGGTTGTGATATTTTCAAATGAGTGCTCATCGGAAACCAGGTTGTCCTCATATTCAATCGCCTGGACTTCTTTGAAGTTTGATTCTCCTTCATATAGCGAACACGAGATAGTAATACATAGAATCAATAGAGACGTAAATATGAATTTAACTCTCATAAAAAAAATTATTGAAATTGTAACCATAAAATCAAACGTTAGTGTAATAATTAGTTAGTAGACTGCTATACTTTTATGAGCCACAACTAACTGCACCTCCAAAGCCAGTTTCTTTAAATAGCGGTAGATCTCAGCATACTTTAACAGTACTTGAGCTTTTCAGGATTTCTAATTAGGAGTTTGATCTTCTTAAAAGAAATAAAATTTTTTGGTTCAACGGGTAAACAATTCCACAGTTCAACGTTACGCGCAGCGTAACACTCAACAGCACGCGCAGCGTGCTACTCGACAGTTCCACATCTTTTCTCGCAACGCTTGCAGGGTCCCACAAAAGAGCGGGAACGCTGCCAGGTTGCTATGCTTCGTAATCTTCTTCTATAAACTCAATTCGTCCGGCGATCTCTTCCCACTTG
>CAZXYQ010000022.1:0-30813 GCA_964644975.1 uncultured Rhodohalobacter sp. | reverse complement strand
AGTAGCAGAAAATCAATACGATGATTAAGAAGATGTGCTTCAACATGTTCCTGATGTCTAAACCACAGTTTATCCGTTAATAACATAGTGTTATTGACGGATAAAAAAGCGATGGATTGATATAATTAGAACCCTGTTAACAAGAGTGTTTTGATGCCGATTTGTTACAAATCTATTGAGTAATGAAACTCAATTTATGATCATATGATCAAGTTACAGCCAACTTAAACGGAGTTATTGCCGGCTGGTTAGATTATCGGCATTTTGAGTTACTATGTTAAACGGTCTTTATTTGAATAGTCGAGGCTCTCATTCCCCGCGCATAGATCTGACGAATTTTAATCAGAATTGTTATTTTAGGCATAGCCGTTGCAAGTATATTGGGGTTGGCGATCCAACTGTACTATGAAGATGAAGAAAGATTTTTTTGCTGTTTAAAATCTAATCTTTACTGATCCCAAACGAACATTTTAAATCCAAGTTCAATTCTTAAATTTATCAATTATCACCAAAGCAGTCTAAAAAGATCGCTTTTTACGTTCAATCGTCAACAATTATGTTATCCCAAAGGCCGCCGATGTATCTCCTGTCTTTTTTAAGGACTGGAGATCACGATCCGAGGCTTTGGGATGCGAGATGAAGACCTTTATCGACTGTTTTTACTTTTTTTTGAATCAACTGAGGGTTTAACCTCAGTATAAAGGTGAATTCTTCTGTATTTCAGATAGAGTATCCAATATTGTTTGACCTACAAAAAATTGATTTGAAGACCTGCATTAAATGAACGGGCCGTTCCGGGCTCGTAAAAGAAACCTCCAAATGCATTAATGTTCACAGAAGTTACATAGGTCGTATCCAATACGTTCATGATGTTAATGAATGGTCTTAAGGAGGTGTTGTTTCCCAGTGATATAGGAGAAGTTGTCCATCGTACATCGGTCACAAGGTAGCTGTCCGTTAGATTATTATTTGAGCTGTCTGCCGCATATCGGTCGGTATAACGCCCATCTATTGTGAAAATTTGCGAACCAGGCCGAAGCATGAATATTGCGCCGCTGCGGAATGTAGGGACACCGGGCAGGTCATTTCCATCTAATTCGCCACCGTTAAAAGTAGCCCTGAGAACATTAGCCATCAGTTCAAGAGAATAAACCGGGTGTGTCGAAAACCTCACGGATGTTTCAATTCCGTAATGGTCTGTCTGCCCCTCATTTCTGAAAAACACCGGTCCGGCTGTCTCGGTTTGGAAACCTAGCAACAGGTCTTGAACCTGCATTCTGTAGGCTGTAACGTCATATTCAGCGTTAAGAGACTGAACAGTACCACGAAAACCGGTTTCGAAACTAATAGCTCGCTCGGGGTCTACGTTCTGATTGAACCCATTGCCGCCTTCCGGCCTGTTTACAAGCTCAGTGGTTGTAGGAGATTCAAACGAGGTGCTGAAATTTGCGAAGAACTGAGAATTGCTGAAACGATAAATCAATCCCAAACTCGGATTGAGCGCAAAAAATTCTCTTTCACCTTCAAGGTCATCGCCAAGGCCGTCTTCTCCCTCAAACCGAATCCAGTCGGCCCTAGCTCCCGCGCTGAGACTCAGAGACTGCGATACCGAAAATGTGGATCTCATAAACAGCGCCTGGTTAGTTACAGTCTCAGTCTGTTCAACGCTAATATCTGTACCGCGCTCACCATTAATGTTGTCAGTTTCAAACCGATCGTCCTGCTGAACTTTTAATTCAAATCCTGTATCGAGGTCGAAAGGTAGATTGCTAAAGGAGTAAGTGCCGCGCGCGCCCCCCGCATAACGCTCTAGGCCCACATAACCAAATGGCAGCGGGTTTTGAAGATCTCTGTAGGTACCGTTAAGAGATAGCTCCAGCACTCCTGATTGAAGCGTATGAAGATACGAAACTCCTGCCATCGCCTGATCAAATTGCTTACCCGCACTGCTGTTTACAAAATTTGCCCGTGCATCTGTCGGCGACTCATCAAGTAGTTGTTCTGTAAGTGCACCCGGATGCTGAGCTTTCGGCATAGTAGTATAATTTGCACTAATTCTTAGCCTGCTGTTATCTGTAAGCACCTGCTCCGCTCCAATGCTTCCTCTGAAGAGTCTCGCTGCGCTGTGATCTCTGTAGCCATCGGTATTAAAATAGGTTGTATATCCGTATAGTCGGGTACCCTCATTTGCGTAGTTAAACCTTAGTTCCTGTTTCATCGTCTCGTAACTTCCCGCATACCCTCTGTACTGAACCAGCGGAGCATCTCTCTCCGGAACAGTGGAAAGATAGAGTACGCCGCCGCTTGAATTCCCCCAAAATGTAGCTGATGGCCCTCTCAATAGCTCAATCCTCTTAACCATTGATGGGTCAATCATATTCATAATGGTCTGTCCGTCTGCCACCGTAAGCGGCAAATCATCAAGCAATACCTGTATGCCTCTTACTCCAAAAGGTGAACGCCAACCAAGGCCGCGAATGGTCATTCGTTCTCCGAGCGCATAATTCTCTCTGTTCTGAATCGATATACCGGGTATACTAAATGTAAGCTCATCCATTGTAGCTGCAGGGCGGGCAGATATGTCATCTGCTGACCGAAGCCGGTAGGAGAGTGCCATTGGTGCACTCCCAATAGTTATAGGAGAGTACGTTGCCTCAATCCTGATCTCATCAAGATCAGCTTTTAGCGTATCAGGAGTGACCTGACTCATTGAGTCATTGGCATAAAGAAAGAAAATAGTAGCTAACAGGTAGAAAACTTTTTTTACTTGCATTCGTAGAGTTTAATAAATGACGATTAAATTGATTTAACAGCATAACTAAAAGCAACGGCATTCAATTCATAAATTGATGCAATTTGCTCTGTGACTTACATATATTACCGCATACTATGACTTTATATGAATCAATCCAACGACTCCTTTTTTTTCATTTTGAATGGATCGCCCTACTAGCCGGCTTGATTGTGATGGCTTTTATAAATCCTGCGAGCGATTCCACTTCTTTGTGCTTCTTTGACTTTATATCGGCACCATTCTGTCCGGGCGAGGGATTTGGTCGCTCTATTGCTCTTTTTTTTAGGGGTGATGTAGTTGGTTCGCTTCAGATGCATCCATTTGGGATTGCCGGTGTAGCCATAATTTCCCACAGAATTTATTCCATTTTTAAACGTAACAATTCAATAAGAACGTTCTTATGAAAAATGCTTTAAAACACTTTCCAGAACTGGAAGGAGATGAACTACATTATATTTACAATTCTGTTAAAGATATGCCTGAAGACCAGCTTGATCTCTTCAAATCTGCCTATAAAGCACGCAGGAAAGACCCGCTCTTTTTTTTGATTCTGGCATTGGCTGGACTCTTTGGCGTTGCAGGACTACACCGGTTCTTTGCCGGTCATATCGGCATAGGGGTGATTTACTTTTTTACAGCCGGCCTCTGTTTAATTGGTACTATTGTTGATATGATAAACTATAAAAGCTTTAGTTTTGAATACAATCGCAAGCATGCTCTTCAAATATTAGATGATATAAAATAATAAGTTATGCTTAATCCAGACAAAAACCATTCAATTAAATTGTTAGAAGAGTTTATTCAATCAGAAAGCCTGCTTCAACATTGCCATATGGTGGCAACGGCTATGGAAGGATATGCCGACTTTCTAAATTTAGCTAAGGATGAGAAGCACACCTGGTGGACTGCCGGTCTTCTTCATGACCTTGACTGGGAGAAACACCCGGATGAGCATCCGTCAATAGCGGTACAAGAGATTTTACCAGATCGTGGGTATAGCCGGGGCGTCATAAACGCTATAGAGGCACATGCCCCCGAACGTACCGGTAAAGAGCCTGAGGAAAAAATAGACCGATATCTATTTGCATGTGATGAGCTTAGCGGATTCATGTATGCAGTATCATTAATGCGGCCGAACGGATTTTCAGACATGAAGGTGAAGTCAGTAACCAAGAAGCTGAAAGACAGACGATTTGCAGAAAATGTTCCACGCAGTGATATTACTAAAGGTGCGGAGTTGATTTCATATCCATTGCGAGATCATATACAGAACCTGATAAATATCTTTAAAAATGTTTATTGATTGTTATGTGTAACAGAGTTGTTCTTTTCATCGGATTGTTGACTCTTTTATTCTCATATCCTGAACTTTTAACCGCACAGGAGACGAAGCAAAAGGAAAGTGAAACCGAGGAGTCGGAAGAAATTCCCTTTATGCGATCGGTAATCTTTGGCCCATCCATCGATGAACTCCTTGAAGATCCCAATTTTCAGTTTGATGATTCAGATGTGGAGAGATCAGCGAGATATTTAGCCAATACGGGACTCGATTTGGGCGGTGGTTTTGAGGCAGGACCGTACTATTCTAATGCGTTATACAGCCAATACCCCAATTTGCCTGCAGTACATTTTAACAGGGTAAACGGACTCTTTATTTCGATTAAAAAAGAGCGCATGCAGTGGTTCAGACGCAGTTCTTTCTTAGCTGTACCCGAAATTCAGCCGCACGGTTTTATTGGAATAGGCACTGCATCGGGTAATATAGATTATGCTTTTGGTTTAGAGAGGTTGTTTGGAGAGAATGGCCGGTTTATGCTCGGTGCAGAATTTCATGATGCAACGGGAACCGAAGATTACTGGCGAACTGGTTTGATAGAAAATACGCTAACGTCACTGTTTGCCGGATACGACTACCTGGATTACTATCGGTCTGACGGATTTGGTATCTATGCTGTTTACAGAACGAACAGGCTTATCGAAGCAGCATTTTCATACAATGCTGATCAGGTATCGACTCTGCAGCAGGAAACAGGGTATTCAATCTTTGGATATTCAAGTACCTACCGGCCTAATCCGCCGATCGATGCCGGTTCAGACCAAATTAATATAGACAGCTACAGCTTCAGTGTATCTCTCAATCCCAGAAATATATTGCTCACAAGAGAATTTACAGTTTCTGCTTCATTCGGAATGGAGCTTGCCGATAATGGCCGGACAGATTCCGGTTATCGCTATTCGAAATATTGGGCAGATGCCAAACTCTTTTTTAATGTGGATGAAGGATCAGTTCTGAATTGGCGTGTAAGGGCAGAATCGATTACCGGCTCTGCTCCCGATTTTAAAGCGTCTCATTTAGGCGGTATTGGAAGCTTAAGAGGAACTCCTTATAAATTTTACAGCGGCAATCAAATGCTGCTGAGTAACATAGAGCTGAAAATAGGTACTCCGGGACAAGACGAAGCCCGCTGGTTGAGATCATACAACATGCACTTTCTTGCGTTTTTAGATTCAGGATGGGTTCAGAAAAATGAGAGTCTCGTAAATGGTAAAGATCCGTTTTCGGGTTTTGGTGATGCCGCTCTGAACGTTTTTCAGCACGATGCCGGTGTTGGAATAGGCAATGGTGCCCTAAGAGCGGAAGTGGCCTGGCCGCTCAATAACTTTGAACCTGATCCAATTCTTTGGATCAGGTTCAATCCGACTTTTTAGTTTATTCAGAAGAAATCCTCAACAGAAGCCCCGCTTTTGGTAATGCAATAGCTTGTATTGGAATCTTTAGATGACGTATATTTGACTTGATTGTATCACGAAACAAATGATTTCTAGTATGTCATTTTGTTTGTGAGATATCCGGATTTATTTTTTTGAAGAAAGTTTATCAGTTTTTATGGGTTATCCTACAATGCGGGAAGTTATCGCCGCTTTACTGCTTTTTATTATGTTTTTTGTGTTGGTGTTTGGATCACGATATTCGAGACTCTACAACAGTGAAGCTCTGAAAACAGAGGGAGTAGCAGAAATTCTTCTGCATGAGCGTACCCATCTTAGCAATCTTCATGAGATTCTGAAGACGGCCGGTGTTGAATCAGACCGTGATGAGCTAATTTGGGCGGGATCCATTCTCGGGTGGAGAAATTTCAGATCCGGACGCTACGAAATTAATGAGTCTATTTCTTACGGAGAATTTTTATCGAAGATGGCGCGTGGAATTCAGGATCCCGGTCGTGTTCTGGTTCACGGCAGCATCGATATTCCGCTGCTTTCTCAGCGATTATCGCGACAGCTGAAAACAGATTCAACCTCGATAGCGTCGCAATTTACTGATTCATCAGCTATTGCGGTTGAGCTGGGGCTAACCGGCGAAGAGCTTTTTGCCCGGATGCTGCCCAATACATACGAAATGTACTGGAGCAGTTCTCCTCAAAACGTGGTTCGCCGTATCTATCGGGAGTTTAATCAGCGGATTGTAAATGGATTAGAGGATCAAATTGAAGCAAGTCAATTTACGCTGGATGAGGTTCTCATTCTCGCTTCTATTGTTGAGTGGGAAGCCCGAAACCGCGATGAGAAATCAACAATCAGCGGACTCTATATTAATCGGCTAAACAGAAATATGCTTTTGCAGGCTGACCCCACCGTTTTGTATGCGCTTGGGGAGAGACGAAGGTTATTGTTTGAGGATTATCGTTATGATCATCCTTACAATACCTACTTAAATGCGGGATTACCACCGGGGCCAATCACCAACCCCGATGAAACATCAATTCGAGCCGTATTGAATCCAGAAGATCACGACTATCTTTTTATGGTGGCGACCCCGGATGGCAATCATGAGTTTAACCGGACTTTTGAAGAGCACCGCAGGTCCAGCGAGAACTGGCGTACCTGGTTAAGAGAACAATATCGAATTAAGAGGGAGAGGGAAGAGGCAGAGGCATTACAGAACTCAGACTCCTGACGATATTCGTTACTATTCGCCAGGCTTACTGTTCATCCAAAAGAGTGTCACCTATCTTGAAGCACGCTCTTTTGCAGGATTGCTCAGTGGTTGAATAAACATGCTTTGATTGATTCTTTTTTGATCCATATGAATGCTTAATTCAAGCCCATCGTATGGATCTTTGTTTCTGATGACTTCACCAAGGTAATGCGGATTTCCTGCCTGACTGAGACTTTGAAAAATATAGGTTCCAACATCAAAACCAATTTTGGCGAACCTGTCGGTTTCAATACCAAATCGGGTTTCAAAGTCCTGCGTAACAAACTCCACGGTACTGCTGTCGGCTCTTTCACCAAAAGCTTTGGAATAGTAAATCTCAAAATTTCGGTTTTGCCAGTTGGAAAGTGACGCGTTTTCCCACTCCTCGGAACCTAAAATAACCATCTCGCTTCTCATGACTTCAAGATCGGTAAGTAATAGGTTTATGAGCGTATTAGCTGCCTGACCTGAAAATGGAGCGTAAATTCCTTTTGTAGGAATATAATTATGTTCTTCGATCTCTTCCTCATCCAAAGTAAAGACCTCTGTAAATTGGGTGATATCATATCCTAAAGATGAGAAGTCTTCCTCAATATAATAAGAGATAAAAGCTCCAAGCCGTTCAGCTTCGCGCCGAAAACTGCGTGCAGAAGCTGTGCCGGGATGATTGCTTTGAGAAATTACAGCGAGCGTATCCAGGCGGAGGGTCTGTACAGCGTGGCGGGCCATTATTTTTCCGTGCACCTCAAATGTAGGATTCATCTGGTAGGTGTAATTATGGTCAAGATTAATTTCATCAGAGTTTGCCAGAGGTGCAAACATCGGAATGCGATACTCTTCTGATAATTTAGCCATTCGTTTTGCGGGTTCAGAAAAAAGAGGACCGATTACAGCATCAACAAATCCGTTATAAACCAAATCGTGAAATGCCCGGCCTGTAGAGTCGGGGTTGCTGTAAGAGTTCTGATACTTTAAAAACACTTTCTTATCAGGGTTCTGGCTATTGAACTCCTCTGCAGCCAGTGTAATACCGTAGTATAAATTTCTGGGCACAATACGATTAGATGCGTTCTCCTCATCAGCCGGCAGAATCACGCCAATATTATATACCATTCCTTCAGGAGGCGCTGGATATCTTCGCTGAATAGATTCTACTTGATCTGCACGCGGCAGCTCGTCTCTAAGCTGACGCCTTTGATCAAGATCAGTTACCGTTCTTAAAAAACCATTCAGAATTGTGTCATATTGATCCCTGTCAGCGAAATTATAAGAATGCTCAACAACATTTTTTGCTACTTCCTGGAAGCGTGTTTGGCGCAAAACCTGAATTCGTTGCTCAGGGCTCATATATCGCATGATTTGACGATAAATACGCTGTGCATCTACCCTGATTCGACCTCTTTCACCGCTGATGGTGAGTTCATGAAGCTGATCGAGGCTGAGCGCAAAATTTTTCATCCTAAAATGTGAGAGCGCAATAGTGTATAGCGCCTCTTGGCGATAGGAGTCCTGGGTTGTATTTTCGGCAACCCGGCGTAGGTATTGGTTTGCAATTAAATAATCCTGTAACCCAAAATAACTTTTACCTGCAAAAAGCTGAGAACGATCATCATCAAGAGAGCTGAAAATCTCAGCAGCTTCGGCAAAAGCCTGATCTTCGTAAAGCTGAAGGGCATCATCAAAATTCTGGGCTTTAACCTGGCCGGCAAACAAGACAATGATGGATAGAAGTAAGAGTAAATATTTCATAATAATATTGAATTCAGTTTCAGGAACATGAATCAAAAAAAGGGTATAATGTTCCCGTTTTTGAATAAAGCAGGCTATTCAGCAAGCATATCTATTTAAAGAATGAGCTCGTTATTCCCATTCAATTGTAGCGGGTGGCTTTGAACTTACATCATAAACAACTCTGTTGATTCCCCGAACCTCATTAATGATTCGATTACTCACTTCAGAAAGAAAATCGTAGGGGAGGTGGGCCCAGTCGGCGGTCATTCCGTCGCGACTAGTAACGGCGCGCAAGGCGACCGTAAATTCATACGTTCGTTCATCACCCATCACGCCAACGCTCTGCACGGGAAGCAGAACCGTCAGGGCCTGCCATACTTCATCGTATAGATCATGTTCTAAAAGGGATTGGATAAATATATGATCGGCCTGCCGAAGAAGTTCAAGCCGTTCAGGCAACAGCTCTCCGATCACGCGAATACCAAGACCGGGACCAGGAAACGGATGTCTTGATATAAAAGATTCAGGAATACCGAGTTCACGCCCTACGTTTCGAACTTCATCCTTAAATAGCTCTCTTACAGGTTCAACAAGCTCGAGGTTCATTTTTTCAGGCAGACCGCCTACGTTGTGATGAGATTTGATGGTAGCTGAAGGGCCTTTAAATGATACACTTTCAATAACATCGGGGTAGAGCGTACCCTGTGCAAGAAACTTATACGATTTACCGCCTTTCACCTCACGATCAAAAACATCGATAAATGTATTTCCGATAACTTTTCTTTTCTCTTCAGGATCAATAACTCCCCTCAAGTTGGTAAGAAATTCTTCTGAAGCATCAACCCCCTTAACAGGCAAATTCAGCTGATCTTTATATGTTTTAAGAACGTTTTTAAATTCATCTTTTCTCAGGAGTCCATTATCAACAAAAATGCACTGAAGCTGACTTCCAATTGCTTTATGGAGAAGTGTGGCAACAACGGTTGAATCTACGCCACCGGAAAGGGCACAGAGTACATTTTCTTTGCCAACCTGGTTGCGAACATTTTGAATTTGTGTTTCTATAAATGATGCAGCTGTCCATGTTCTGCTGCAACCACAAATGGTTTCCACGAAGTTTTTAAAGAGTTGGGTTCCTTGGTCCGTGTGAGCAACTTCAGGATGAAATTGGACTCCAAATATGCTCTTTTCCTTATGCCGAACGGCAGCAACCGGTGCGTTTGTTGTATGTGCAATTGAGACATATGCATCGGGAAGTTCTTTTATGTGATCTCCATGGCTCATCCATACGACTGTTCTGGCGTCCAAATCTTTCAGCAAATCATCAGAGTCATCTACAATAAGGCTTGCGCGTCCAAACTCACGTTTTTCAGCTTTTTCTACAGACCCCGGATTAATGAGATGGGTGAGAGACTGGAGCCCGTAACAGATTCCCAAAACAGGCAGATTTAGCTCGAGGTACTCAAGATTCAGTTCGGGGGCGTTATCGTCGTAAACACTGCTTGGTCCGCCAGACAATACGATTCCGGCTGGGCGATTATCTTTGAATGTTTCCGGGGACGTATTAAAGGGGTGAATTTCACAATATACATTCAGCTCACGAATTTTTCTGGCAATTAGTTGGGTGTATTGTGAGCCGAAGTCAAGGATCAGAATCCAGTCGTCGGTATGGTTATTCATTCAATAGGGGTGTGGCATTAGTCAATCACTTGCTGGTATTCTTCGGCAGAAAGGAGATTATCGAGTTCGGATGAATCGGTAAATTTTATTTTTACCATCCAGCCTTTATTGTAAGGATCGTTATTCACTATTTCAGGATCATCCTCAAGTTCTTCATTAATTTCTGTGATCTCGCCACCTACAGGAGCAAAAAGTTCAGAAACGGTTTTTACGGCCTCAACGGTACCAAAAACCTCATCTTTATCGAACTCGAAGCCTTCCGATTCTAGTTCTACAAAAACGATATCGCCGAGTTCGCCCTGGGCAAAATCTGTTATCCCGACCGTTACGGTTCCGTCACCATTGTCGCGTACCCATTCATGTTCTTGCGTATATTTAAGATCAGCTGGAATGTTCATGTGATTCTCTATTACTCTAAGTCTGGATTAAATTTAAACGATTTTTCAAGATAGTGGGTGTTAAATTCACCTTTTTGGAATCCTTCATCATCCATCAGCTGGAGATGGTAGGGGATGGTGGTTTTAATACCCTCTACAATAAACTCCTGAAGGGCTCTTCTCATCCTTTTTATCGCTTCTTCTCGAGTGGGAGCACTGACGATAAGTTTGGCAATCATAGAGTCATAATAGGGCGGAATCTTGTAACCGGCATAAGCGTGTGTGTCAACGCGGGTGCTGTGGCCGCCCGGTATGTTAAACGCCGTTGCTACACCTGCAGTTGGCCTGAAATTGTGGGCAGGATCTTCCGCGTTTATCCGACACTCAATTGCATGGCCCCTGATTTTCAAGGGCAGCCTGTCGATCTCCTCTCCGGCGGCAACCCTAATTTGTTCTTTTACAAGATCGATATAAGTTACTTCCTCAGTTACAGGGTGCTCTACCTGAATACGGGTATTCATCTCCATAAAGTAGAAATTGTGGTCTTTATCTACCAAAAACTCGATCGTTCCTGCACCTTCATAATTGATGGCTTTTCCTGCTTTAACAGCAGCTGCACCCATCTTTTCTCTAAGCTCAGGTGTGGCAACAGGGGATGGAGCTTCCTCTAGCATCTTCTGATGGCGCCGCTGAAGCGAACATTCGCGCTCACCGAGATGAATGACGTTTCCATGCTGATCGCCAAGGATCTGGATTTCAATATGCCGCGGATTCTGTACAAACTTTTCGATGTACACATCGGGATTTCCGAAAACAGTAGAGGCTTCGTTTCTGCAGGTGTCATACGACTGCTTAAATTTTTCCTCACTTTCAACTACACGCATACCCCGTCCGCCACCACCGGCACTGGCTTTAATGATGAGCGGATACCCAGTTTCATCGGCTACTTTTTTTGCATCTTCATACGTTTTCACAATACCGTCTGAACCGGGCACAACCGGTACACCGCTTTCAATCATGGTTGCTTTAGCGGTTGCTTTATCTCCCATCTTTGCAATCATTTCGGGAGTAGGGCCTATAAACTTTAGGTTATGTTCCGAACAGATACGGCTAAATTCCGCGTTTTCAGAGAGAAATCCATATCCGGGATGAATGGCTTCAGAATTTGTGATTTCAGCTGCAGCCAAAATCGACTGAACTTTCAGATAGCTCTCTTTACTGGCAGGGGGGCCAATACATACTGCTTCATCCGCAAATTTAACGTGAAGGGAATCCTGGTCAGCGGTGGAATAAACCGCAACTGTTTTGATACCCATCTCTTTGCAGGTTCGGATAATTCTGAGTGCGATTTCGCCGCGGTTTGCTACAAGAATTTTTTTAAACATAGAGTCTGTTTACGCTTTTTTGATAATGAAAAGCGGTTGATCAAACTCAACCGGCTGAGCGTCTTTGGCAATGATTTTCTGAACTGTGCCGGAAAATTCCGCATCTATTTCATTCATGATTTTCATAGCCTCAATAATACACAGGGTGTCCCCTTTGTTCACTTTATCACCTTCTTTAACGAAGGGATCAGCATCCGGTGACGGAGCTTCATAAAATGTGCCTACAATAGGTGATTTAACTACGTCACCATCTGGCTGTTTGTCTCCTTCCGTTTTACCCTCACTGCTGCCTGCTGGTGATGGCGAGACTGCGGGTTGTGGAGTCTGTGCCGGCTGCTGAGGCATTTGATACTGAAGCTGAGCTGCAGGTGTATCAGACTTTTTCTTCACTTTAATTTTAAAGTCCCCTTCTTCTATCGATACTTCATTCACTTCGCTTTCTGAGATGAGGTCCAATAGGTTCTTAACTAATTTTAAATCCATAATAGTGTATTGTTTATGTTATTTAGCTCGTTCCAGGTATGCGCCTGTACGGGTATCAACTTTAATTTTTTCGCCCTGATTAATGAATAGCGGAACTTGTATGACGGCTCCGCCTGAGATGGTAGCAGGTTTACTGCCGCCCTGGGCTGTATCGCCTTTCAGGCCGGGGTCGGTCTGTACAACTTCAGCTTCGATTTGAGCAGGCGGCTCGGCGTATAGTATTTTATCGTTTTCAACATCAACTACAAGTGTGCAAACCAGGCCGTCGTAGATAAACTCTGATTTTTCAACTCGTGCTGCCTCCAGGGGAATTTGCTCGTAGGTTTCCTGGTGCATAAAAAAGAACATATCACCGTCGCGATACAGAAACTGGTACTGATGGGTCTCTATCCTTACCGACTCAACATTTTCGCCGGAGCGGTAAGTTTTGTCGATATTTTTATCGTTTACAACACCTTTTAACTTTGTACGAACAAAAGCGGGACCTTTGCCCGGTTTCACGTGCTGAAATTCAGTGATCGTGTAGATTTCACCATCAAGGATAATACTCAATCCATTCCTGAAATCGGAAGTACTTATTTTAGCCATTCTATTATTTTAATCAATAAAAATTTTGTCCAAAAATACTGCAGGAGCGGTTCTATAACAAATGTTGAGGTAGAACTTTTAATCCGCAAATTTAAAAGATCGTGCATATTGCTTAAAAAACAATTTTTCATTTAAAAATTGAAGGCATTCAAAACGAATGTCCTCGCTCATGGATACTACATAAATATATTATATATAGTGCTTCCCAGAATCAGTGCAATTAGTGCAGGGCATATAAATTTTATGAAAACTTTCCATACGGGCCAGAACCAGTGATTATCGATATTTTCAAACCCCTGTTTAAGCTCCAGTTTTGCATTTTCTGTCTTCCATATGTATGCCAGGAATATACAGATGATGAATCCGCCCAGTGGCAATCCGATCACACTGAATACAAAATCGATATCGTCGATCAGGCTCGTATCAAACGCAATAAAAACGGATATTAACGAGATAAATCCACCAACCATAAGGGCTGCTTTCTTTCTTGAAATGTTATGCTCATCAATGATATAGGATGTTGGCACTTCGAGAAGTGAAATGGATGAAGTAAGTGCAGCAATAGTGAGCAGCAGAAAGAAAGTACCTCCAAATATCAGCCCGATGATGCCGCCCATCTCATGGAAAAGTTCCGGTAGAACCTGGAAGATAAGAGCAGGTCCCGCTACCAGTGAACCGGTATCATCATAAATTATCAATCCTTCGGCTTGTGCCATGTAAACGGTAGGCATGATAAGCATACCGGCAAGAAAGGCTATTCCAACATCAAAACCTGTAACGTAAGCGGCTGCCTCCGGAATGTTCTCTTTTCTATTGAGGTAAGAACCATATGTAATTAGCGCTCCCATACCGAGTGACAGAGAGAAAAACGCCTGACCCATTGCAGCAAGTATCAGATCCATATTAATGGCACTGAAATCAGGTACAAGATACTCCCGTAATCCTGCACCGGCACCAGGCTGAAACATCACATAGACGATCAAAATTACGATAATGACTACGAGCATCGGCATAAGTGTGCGTACAGCTTTTTCAATACCCTGACTAATTCCGCCAAGAATTACAGATATGGTGATCCCCATAAATAACAGTGCAACTCCAACGTTTAGCCAGCCGTTGTCGATATTTGAAACCCATTCAGCAAGAGAGAACATGCCAAAGTAGTAGAAGATTTGTTCGAAGAAGTAGCTAATGGTCCACCCGGCTATCACTACATAGAAGGAGAGGATAGCCACTCCGCAAATTACACACCAAAAACCGGCAAGGGTAAATATTTTATTACTGCTCAGTGCCTTGAATGCACCAACAGGATTTTTTCGTGTTTTCCGGCCGATACTTAATTCAGCCACCATAACAGGGTAGCCAATAACAAAAACCAGTAAAGCATAGATGAAGAGAAAAGCCGCTCCGCCATTTTCGGCCATCACGGTGGGGAATCGCCAGATATTTCCCAACCCAACTGCCGATCCTGCAGCAGCAAGTATAAATCCAAGTTTTGTGTTCCAGGTGCCCCGGTTTTCAGCTGGTTTAGTTGCCAATGGATATCCTATATTATTTAATTTACATTACTGATGTCGCAATTGCCGCAGTAATAGTCCGCTTTTTGCAGGCACAATTACTGTACCGCTTAATATATCAATTGCCTGCGATGATGCCATCTCTTTATTTACAAGTAGTTCCCATGAACCGGATGGCAGCCTGACGGATGCCATATCGGACCAGTTGGCATTTAAGATGACGTGATAATTATACATATCACCTGACGATTTTCCGCTAATCGCAAATGATATCAGCAACGGATTGTCGAAATGATCGAAAGTGATACATTTAGAGTCCGTTTTACATAATGCCGGTGATTGTCGTCTGATATTAATCAGCCCGCGGTAATATTCATACAGCTCACGGTTTTGCTCCAGTATATCGAAATTGAGCCAGTTGGTCTCGTTATCTTTTTGATAGCTATTGTGATCGATCTTACCCTCATCAGGGTCATCGGCATCGGTACGGGCAATTACTTTTGATCGACCAAACTCTTGCCCGGCATGGATCATTGTGATTCCCTGGGCTGTGAAGAGGCTCAATGCTGCAAATTTTGCGTGCATCATCTGGTTTTTGTCCAGTTTATTGAATGCTGGAATATCTTCAATTTTTTGATCGTGCAGTTCCGGGTCTAAACTGATCCTGATAAAATCTGCAAGCGTATAACCGTCGTGACTTTCAAGATAGTTGACACTATGAGCCGATGTTTCATAAAGCCCCCCTTCAGCATCTTTTAGCGTGCCGCGAAATACATTTTCCAGTCTGCCTCGGCCTGTTTCGTGCTGCCAATCGGAAAATATAAATCCCCTGTCATGCAGCGGATCAGACCCTTTTAGAGAATTTCTTATTCGATCATTCCATGAGGCCCAGTCGTGCTCTGAAAAAGCAGATGGAGAGTAGTATCCTCCCCAGGGCTCAGCGATCAGAACAATACGGGGATCGATTTTGTGAAGCTCTTTACGTATAGCATCCCATGTGTCTCTGTCGAGCAGAGCAGCAAGATCAAACCGAAAGCCATCAATATGATACTCATTTACCCAGTGCTTGAGTGATTTCAGAATTAACTTTCTCGCATGTTCATTTTCTGAGCGGTATTCGTTGCCTGTTCCGCTGCGATTCATCAAATCGCCTTTTTCATCGTATCTGAGATAGGTGTGTGAACAGAGGTGAGTACATGGGTTCAGGTCGAAGAGGGAGGTGTGATTGTACACTACATCCATCAGGACAGTTATATTATTTTTATGCAGTTCTTTTACAAGATCCTTGAACTCGCTAATTGTGGCTGTGGTATATCCCGAAATTTTTTCAGAAGCATCTGAAGCAAAAGAGGACTCCGGGGAGAGGAAAAAGGAGGTCATATATCCCCAGTAATTTTCTGAATAGGGATTCCAGGAATTTAAAAAACCTTCATCAGTCTGTTTTCCATATGGAGGTTCTTCAACTGCAAATTTTTGTAAAGGAAGAAATTCCACACAGTTTACACCAAGTTTTTTCAGGTGTGCAATTCCCCCTTTTTGGCCGAGGTCTATAAATTTCTGATAAAAACCATCTCCTTTTGATTTGCTGGAAGGGTGGGCAACTAAATCTTTTAGGTGAGTTTCATAGATAATCAGCTCTCTTGGATCTTCCGGAAGAACATGCCTGTCACCTTCCCAGTCGTATTCGTGATTGAATATATACGATTTTGCACGCTGATCGTACCTGTTTTGGACGGTTACGTGGGTGCTGTAAGGGTCAGCAAAAAGCTGCCCCCTGTAAGGATTGGTTTCAGAAAACTTTTTTGGATGATCTACGTGGTAGCCATACCAGCTACCCGACAAATCTTCTTCAACGGTCAGATGCCAATAGCCATCATCATCTTGTTTTAAAGGAAATTTATTACCTTTTTTCTGATTGTAATCGTTAAAGACTTCGCACGTAACGTCCTTGGCATCTTCACAATAAAAACAAAAATGCGTAGCACCGTTACGAACGACTACACCAGACTCAAACTTTTTACTATTTACTTCCATGACTGTATGAATCAAGTGACCGGGCTTCCGGGTTCTGCTTTAGTTGATACAAAATGCAGTTTTCCGTCAGAATCCTCGCCCATCAATATCATGCCGTTGCTTTCGATGCCCATCATCTTTTTTGGGGCAAGATTAGCAACTACGCAAACCGTCTGGCCTGTTATGTCTTCTGGTTCAAAAAATTCTGCTATTCCGGACAGTATGGTTCTTTCTTCAACGCCCATATCTATTCTGATTTGTATCAGTTTTTTTGATTTCTCTACTTTTTGGGCAGCAATAATCTTGCCTGCTCTGAGATCCAGGGTCATGAAGTCATTGAACGTGGCCAGCTCTTTCAGTGGCGGAAAATTTGGTACTTTAGCGACTTTTTCTTCCTCTTTGTTTTTTAGCTTTTGGATTTCATGTTCTACCGATTCATCCTCAATTTTTTCAAATAGAATAGGTTGCTCCGTAATAATGTGGCTAACGGGCACAAGATGATCGTTAATATCATCCCAGCCGGCTGATGGAGGGATGCCCATCTGATCCCGCAGTTCGTTCATTTTCTGCGGCATAACGGGCTGAAATAGCAATGAAAGTGCCCCGCATATTTGGGTACAGACATAAAGGGTGTTTGCACATTTTTGCGGTTCTTCTTTCCTTGTTTTCCATGGTTCAGTTTCGGTAAAATACCGGTTACCGATTCTTGCAAGATTCATGGTTTCAGCAATACCTTCCCTGAACTTGAAGTTCTCGTAAGCCGTGGCGGCTTTCTCTTTTTGCTCTTCAATTGCTTTCAATGCAGCAATATCTTGTTTGCTGAGATTTTCTGGTTTTGGTACCTGGCCTTCAAAAAACCGCAGCGTGAAACTGGTGGTTCTGAAGACAAAATTACCGAGGATGTCGGCCAGCTCTCCGTTTACGCGAGCCTGGAAATCCTTCCATGAGAAATCTGAATCTTTCGTTTCAGGTAGCGAGGTTCCCAAAACATAGCGCAAAAGATCTGCCTCAAAATCTTCCATATACTCCCCCAGCCACACGGCCCATCCTTTGGATGTAGAGAGTTTTTTTCCTTCTAAATTCAGAAATTCATTAGCCGGAACATTTTTTGGCAGAATATAATCGCCGTGCTGCATCAGCATTGCCGGGAACATGATACAGTGGAAAACAATATTGTCTTTGCCGATAAAGTGTATCAGATCGGTTTCTTCATCCTGCCAATACGTTTTCCAAAGTTCCGGAGAACCTTTCTGTTCGGCCCACTCCTTAGTGGCAGAAATATATCCAATCGGTGCATCAAACCAGACGTAGAGAACTTTACCCTCCGCATCAGGCAGTGGTACGGGAACGCCCCAAGTAAGGTCTCTGGTAACGGCGCGGTCTTGGAGGCCGCTGTTCAGCCAGCTTCGGCACTGACCGGCTACATTAGCTTTCCATCCCTCACGCGAATCGATCCACTTTTCAAGCCGTTCCTGAAAATCTCCGAGCGGCAAATACCAGTGCTCCGTCTCTTTTAAAATTGGTTTATTACCGGTAATTGAGCTTACCGGGTCAATTAGTTCGGTAGGAGACAGGGATGATCCGCATTTCTCGCACTGATCACCATACGCTTCGGGGTGGCCACATACCGGGCAGGTCCCTTTTACATAGCGATCCGGGAGGAACATGTTGGCGTCCTCATCAAAAAGCTGTTTTTCAACCCGTTTGTTGAAAAGCCCCTGATCATGCAGTTTCGTGAAAAAATTCTGCGACGTTTCTCTGTGTGTGGGTGAACTTGTTCGTCCATAGTAATCAAAATCGATGCCGACCTTTTTAAACACCTCTTTATTTTGGTTGTGGAATTTATCTACAACCTGCTGGGGTGTGATGTTCTCCTTCTCAGCAGCAATGGTAATGGGTACTCCGTGCTCATCTGAACCACAAATATGAAGCACATCCCTGCCTTTCAGGCGAAGATAGCGAGTATAGAGATCGGCGGGCAGATAGGCTCCGGCAAGATGCCCGAGATGCAGCGGGCCGTTCGCATAGGGGAGTGCCGATGTAATTAGAGTTCGTTTAGACATAAAAAATCTTTTTTCCTTTCTTTAAGGCGCCGAAAATAACGTGAATTGAGGTAATTTACCAATTTGAAAGCAGAACTTTATCTAATAATTTGTTCACTAAATTTGTTTAAAAAACCGTAAAGTGCCACACCACAGGCAACGGATACGTTTAATGAGTGTTTCATACCGAACTGAGGAATTTCAACTGAGCTGTCCAGCAAAGGCAGAAAATTATCGTCTATTCCTGTAACTTCATTTCCCAGGATGAGACATATTTTTTGAGATGGCGGTTTGAAATTTTGCAAAAGAACGCTTTTATCGGTTTGTTCTAAACCAGTGAAATGATATCCCCGGTTTTTCATCTGTTTTATGCGCTCAAAGGGAACCTCAACGAACTCCCAGTTTACGTGCTCTTCTGCTCCAATTGCAGTTTTTGTGATTTCCGCTCTTGGCGGGACTGGTGTATAGCCGGAGAGCAGGAGCGTATGAATTCCGAACGCATCGGCATTTCTAAAGGCGGCACCCACATTGTGAAGGCTTCTGATGTTATGGAGCCAAAGTATAAAGTCTTCCTTCAAAGGTGATACTCTTCTCAGGTTGTCAGTGAGTATTGTACGTGTAGATCTTTTCTGCAATGTAAAGCTTAGAATTTTTCAACTTTAAAATTATGGTTGGGAAACAGCGGGGAAGACCCTATTTTCTTAGTCTGTAAAAATATACAATTAAGATAGACGAAGCAGTTCTAAGAACTGCTTTTTTATTGTCAATAGAAAAGAATTCTAAGGTAAATTGGACAAATAAGTATGAAAAAAAATTATCTCTCAAAAGAAGGTTATGAGAAGCTCGATAAAGAACTCAGGGATTTAAAGACTCGCGGAAGAAGAGAGATTGCTGAGGAAATATCGGAAGCAAGAGCAAAAGGTGACCTGAGTGAGAATGCCGAATATGATGCGGCAAAGGAGGCACAGGGTCATCTTGAAAGCAGAATTGCTGAGCTGGAAAACACGTTAGCTACCTCAAGCATCATCGATGAAAAAAATATTGACGACACTAAGGCCTATCTCTTGTCCACCGTAACCATTTTGAACCACAATACCGGTAAAGAGATGGAGTATACGCTCGTATCAAAAGATGAAGCAGATTTTAAGGAAAAGAAGATTTCTGTCGATTCCCCTATAGGACAGGGCATCCTCGGCAAAGAAGTTGGAGACGTTGTAGAGGTAAAAGTACCCGCCGGAAAATTAAAACTTGAAGTCAAAAAAATAGAAAGACGATAGTATGAAAATTGCAGTAATTGGAACAGGATATGTTGGCTTGGTAAGCGGAACGTGCTTTGCCGACAGCGGTAACGATGTAACATGTGTGGACATTGACGCGGAAAAAGTGCAGCTGATGCGCGATGGAACCGTACCGATTTACGAGCCGGGACTCAACCGCGTCTTTGATCGCGCTATCAGAGAGAAGCGCCTGAAATTCAGTACAGATCTTGATGCCGCATTTAAGGATGCCGAAATTGTGTTTCTGTGCCTGCCTACACCTCCCGGTGCAGACGGACAGGCCGATCTGAGTTTTGTTCTCGGAGTAGCAGATGAACTCGGCGATCTTTTCAACAAATACCCTGAATATCGGGTTATCGTTAATAAAAGCACGGTTCCGGTGGGAACAGCTGACAAAGTGCATGAAAAAATCGCCGAAAAAACGAATCATGAATTTGATGTGGTATCGAACCCTGAGTTCTTGAGAGAAGGTGCGGCTGTTGAAGATTTTATGAAACCTGAGCGTGTAGTAGTGGGCACAAGAAGTGAGAAAGCAGCCCAAATGATGACCCGTTTGTATGAGCCATTTGTTCGCAGCGGAAATCCGATTATTGTGATGGATGAGCGCAGCTCGGAGCTGACTAAGTATGCAGCTAATGCGATGCTGGCAACAAAAATTACATTTATGAATGAAATAGCCAATATCTGCGAAACATTAGGTGCAGATGTTGACAATGTACGAAGGGGAATCGGCACGGATTCACGAATCGGTAAGAGATTTTTATTTGCAGGTATCGGGTACGGCGGAAGCTGCTTCCCGAAAGATGTACAGGCCATTCATTACACAGCAGCTCAGAATGGATACGATTTCAGAATCCTGGATTCCGTTATGAAGGTAAATGAGAGTCAAAAAGTCTCAATTGTCAAAAAGATGAAGAACTTTTATGGTGATGACCTGAAAAATAAAACGGTCGGTATTTGGGGGCTCAGCTTCAAACCGGAAACGGATGATATCAGAGAAGCACCTTCTCTTTATATAACACGTGAGCTTGCTAAGATGGGCGTAAAAATGAAAGCTTATGATCCGGAAGCCGTCGGTACATTTAAAGCTGCCGCATCAGAAGAAACTCTTAAACAAATTTCTTTTGAAGGGGATCGCGACAGCGTTCTCAACGGCATTGATGCTCTGGTTATTTGCACAGAGTGGAACGAATTCCGCCGTCCAAACCTGGAGAATTTCACTAAATTGATGAAAACTCCTGTCATCTTTGACGGTCGTAACCTTTATGGCCTCGATCGGGCTGAGGAAGCCGGTTTAACATACTTTAGTGTAGGTCGCCGTTCAGTTGGTGCCGATTCTTCAGTTAAGTAAATCGATCAGGTATAAAAATTTAAAACGGATTAAATCAAAAAATGTCAAAGAAAAGAGTTTTAATTACCGGTGGATGCGGATTTTTAGGATCGCATTTATGCGACAGGTATCTGAAAGAAGGGTACAGAGTAATCTGTATGGACAACTTGTTGACAGGATCTGCCAATAATATAGCTCATCTGATTGGCAATGAAGATTTTGAGTTTATAAAGCATGATGTAACAAACTTTATTTATGTTCCGGGTGACCTTGACCTGGTGCTGCACTTTGCATCGCCGGCTTCGCCAATTGACTATCTCGAAATGCCAATTCAGACGCTGAAAGTGGGTTCATTGGGAACTCACAAAGCTCTTGGCCTTGCGAAAGAGAAAAATGCGCGTTTCCTGCTCGCCTCTACAAGCGAGGTATATGGCGATCCGCTGGTTCATCCCCAAAAAGAAGCTTATTGGGGAAATGTTAATCCCATTGGATCCCGTGGCGTATATGACGAGGCGAAGCGTTTTGCCGAGGCAATCACTATGGCATACCAGCGATATCATGGTCTTGAAACACGAATTGTCCGTATCTTCAACACTTACGGCACGCGAATGCGACTAAAAGATGGCCGTGCACTGCCAACATTTATGCGCCAGGCGTTAAAAGGGAATCCGATAACAGTATTTGGAGACGGTTCGCAAACCCGCTCATTCACTTATGTGGATGATCTGGTTGATGGGATTTACAGACTCTCTCAAAGTGATGAAAACGAGCCGGTTAATATCGGAAATCCGCAGGAGGTCACCATCTTAGAGTTTGCGAAGGAGGTTATTGAACTGACCGGCAGTAAGAGTGAAATAGTGCATGAAGAGCTGCCTGACGATGATCCAAAGGTGCGTCAGCCCGACATTACAAAGGCAAAGCGTGTGCTTGACTGGGAGCCGAGAGTGGATCGAAAAGAAGGCCTTAGAAAAACTCTTGCTTACTTTAAAGAGCAGGTAGAGAAAAGTGATGAGTAAGAAAAAACTGATTGATCTTTATCCGTATAGAACGGATGGAGAATCAACAGAATTTTTACTTTTTAAACGCGCAAGCGGAAAAATTTACGAAGGCCAGTGGCGGATGATAGGCGGCAAAGTGAAGACAGGCGAAACACACTGGCAAGCTGCTCTCAGGGAGTTAAAGGAGGAAACAGGCCTTGTGCCCTCTGAACTCTGGACTGTACCCAGCTTAAATCAGTTTTATGAGCATTCAACGGATAAGATTTTAAACATTCCGGCGTTTGCTGCAGAAATAGGTTCAGATCACAACATTGATCTGGATGATGAACACACTGAGTATAAATGGATAAAACCGGAAGAGGCTTCAACTTTTATTCAATGGCCGGAACAAATTCGACTCATCAAGCTTACAAACAGTCTAATCAAATCAAATCGAATATTAAACGATTGGCGCGTTCCACTCCCGTAATACTGCTATTGTTATTTGCATTATGTTTTAGTTTCAGCCTTGCTGAAGCACAAACAGGCGGGGATAGCTACGAAGTTATTCCGGCACCGGATCTGTGGTATAATGATGTGGATGGAATCAGGGTTGGAGTGCGATTTAAAGGGCAGGTGCCCGGCACGTTCGAAGATGGACCTCACCGGCTGGATGCCGGTATCTGGCTTGGACTCTGGATTCCTGATCTGCCGATATCATATTATTTGAGCTATACGAACCCCATTTCCCGCTGGTCCGATTTTGGGAGTGAAGCAAGCTATCAGGCAATCTCCTCAGTTCGTACCGGCTATAGTGTGCAAGCCATCGGTTTTAACAAACGATGGCAGCAGGGATTTGACGAACGTCGTTATAGAGAATTACGCCTTTTTAATTCATATGAAAAACGGCTTGACAGAGAGTATACCGCCTTTCCAATACTGTGGTCTGATCAGCATAAACTGCTCACTACTTTAACGGCACAGTTGAGGGATGAAAATACCCTTGGCTGGTATAATCTTGCAGTATCCGGAGGTGTTCAGTATAACAATGAGAGCTACGGCTTTGCTACAGCCACAGCCGTGCAACGCGTTCCATTTAATGATTCGTGGGGACTGAGGTTTCGAGGCTTTCTTGGGCTGGCATCAACCTCTACAGCAAATGAATATCTTTTTTCACGGAGTACAGGTCAGGCAATCAATACAATACAAAATGGGGTGACACGCGCAAAAGGAACCATTCCACAACCCTGGATGGAAAGTGGAAATTTCCAGTTTGCAGGCGGAGCAAACTTAAGGGGTTATACATCTGCAGATTTTAAATCAATTGTACCTGAACCCTGTGTGAATTGCAATTTGATTGAAGTTACGTTGAATCATCCCGTGTTGTTTCGGTCCATAGCTGCAATTAACACAGAGTTTGACTATCCAAATCCGATCGGAAATCTGTTTGACAGGGTTCCTTATGTATCTGAGTTTTTAAATTTCAGATCGTATCTCTTTTTTGATGCAGGAACGCCTCTTGGACTGGGAGATGAATCAACAAACTTATTTGCTGATGGCGGTGCCGGTTTCTCGCTCTCATTAAACATTCCAGATTATCTCGGTAAAGAGAGGGGATTTGTTTTTCGCTATGATATACCGTTCTGGCTTTCAGAACCTGGAACAGAGGACGCATTCAAATACAGAAGCCTGTTTGCATTTGGAGCAGTCATATCTTTCTAAACAGGGTCAACCTATGGCTTTTCACCGCATTTTTATTTGTGGATTTTTGATGCTACTGATAGCTGGTTGTACAACCAGCAAATGGACTGTAGTTGATGAACAGGCGATCAACCGGGCTGAAAATCCTAAAATTGTATCACATACGGAAAGCCTTTTTGCGGAAGAAATGCCAACCTTGGAGCGACCAGTATTAAAACTGGTTCCATACGGTATAAACACACTTGAGTATGCTGAACGAATAAAAATTCAGAGAACAGTACAGGAATACAGACCTAAGTGGGGGTTTTCTTTGCTCTCTGTCGCCGGTTCTGCCCTCGCATTCACTGCTGCAAACAGCGATCTTCTTCTATCAGGAACATCCACAACTCAGCGTATCGCTTTCAACACAACAGGTGTTCTCTTGGGTACTCTGGCGGTTACCAACCTGAGGGAATCGGGAGAACCAATCCTTACCGATGAAATTCGTTACCTGCGTCAGACAGGGATCGACACCAGGGCAGATACCGTTCGTGTTCATCAGCAAATTGATCAGACCGCATCTGTTTCCGTACTGTACGATGGACGTGAGGTTTTTAATGAATCATCAATTGAGCTAACGAATAATGCAGTAGAGATAAATCTCGGGGTACTTGCATCCGAATTCTCTGAAAGCATATCATATCAGTCAAACTTTTTGGTGAACACTGAGTTCAAGGGAAATGAATCACAAATTTCTGTACCTGTGTCCACGTTTATGGAGCAGCGATTTGTTGTTGATCAGACCGTTGCTCAGCTTCGTAGCAGCCCAACCATCAGTCAGGAGAATATAGTAACTGAAATTGCAGAAGGGAGTTCGTTAAAACAGGTCGAAGATGTAAACGATCAGTGGGTAAAAGTGGAGTACGGATCTGTTGAAGCATTTATGCAAAAAAGCATGGGGTCTTCTCAGCTGCGCTCAACGGCCGAGAGCGGTCCGGCATTGCTTGTTGAACTAACAGATATTCCCTACGGTGAGGTTGATGTTGAGAATTCTCTACCGATTTTGAAACCGCGCAATTCTGACGACAGGGCAATTATTATTTCAGGAAATCGGGATAATCAGGCGGGTATTCGTCAATTTTCAGAACGTGATGAACGGATGATTAAACAGTATATGAGAACATCTTTACGGATGGCCGAACATCAAATAGTAGAGATAGATGATCCGGACCTTTCGAGCTGGCTTCCTGATTTAAGTTTCTGCAGGAAGCTGAACGGTGGCACAACGATTGTCTATTTAACAGGCTATGCGAAAAATATGTTACAGGATGGGGGTAGAATGTTCTCTATGTACCATATTGATGAAACAGGTGAGGAGCATACGATTCCCTTGCGAGAAATTTTTCAAGAGCTTTCAAGATGCTCCTCAGACAAGCTATTTTTGTTTGTTGACCTTGAGTACATCGATCAGGTTGTTGACGGACGCGTCGTGTCACTCACGACCGTAAATGGAGGAAAACAGCAGGAACTGGCAAATTTATTTCTCGGAGATTTCCCCAACGCATTTGTTCTTTTTGGTAACAGGGTTGGGCAAAGCTCCTCTATTTACAGTGGCGGCGTTGCAGATGATAAGCGCCATCATGTATTCCCTTACTTTTTGGCAGAAGCACTGAAGCAGAGAAAAACACTGATGTCGGATCTCTACAGGCATCTGGAGAACAATGTGGATTATACCGCAAGAAGACTGCATGATCGGCCGCAGGAAATTCAGGGGTTTGGAAACTTTATGCTTGATATTGTACAATGATGGCAGGTTGGCTGTACATTGGGTTAAGTTCAGCCTGTTCCATAGCCATCGCACATTTCCTGAAAACGGCTGAATTTAAAAAGCTGAGTACTATTCGGGTACTGACGATTAACTATATTATCGCCGCTTCAGTTGCCTTTATAACTCCAGGAGGGGCTAAGGTTGATTTCTTGTTTTCTGATGTGTGGCCGGCTCTGTTGCTTGCAGTGTTTGTAGGTGCAATATTTATTTTCAACTTCTTCATCTACAGTAAATCCGTCAGTAAAAACGGAGTCGGTATTAGCGTTGCTGCTATGCGGATATCGCTTTTAATTCCTGTACTCCTCTCAACATTTTGGTATCTTGAAATCCTTGAGTTTCGCCAGTGGATCGGAATTATAACTGTTTTTGGCGCACTATTTCTGCTTCTTCCGAACAAAAAGAAAATGGTGCGGGAACCCCTCAGCGCAGCATGGCTGCTTGTTCTCTTATTTGCAGGAACAGGAATTGGGGACGGCTCTCTGAAAATATTTGAGGTCGATTTCTCCGCATACCTAACAAAAGAGCAGTTTATGGGTACTGTATTCTTCAGCTCAATGCTGATCGGGTTTATTATTATATTGATAACCGGAAGTTTCAAATTTACAAAACAAGAAGTGTGGATGGGAGTGCTTATTGGTATTCCCAATCTCTATTCAGCTATCTTTTTGATAGAAGCCCTTGAACTAATGAACGGTGCAATTGTTTATAGTATCGTAAACATACTCACTGTAGTTGGAGCCACAATATTGGGAAGGGTTCGCTGGGGCGACAGGCTAACGAATTTACAGTGGCTTGGTATAACTGCAACAATCATTTCAATTTTACTTTTAGTTTAATGAAAGACTCAATTCTTCAACAAATTCTCTTAAAAAGCACTAAACTAAATCGACGAATTGTATTTCCGGAAGCGGGCAGAGACCCGAGAGTGCTCAATGCTGTATACGACCTTGCAAAAGCGGGGGCGGTGAAGCCGGTTGTTATTAGTGATATGGGGAATGTTGAACATCTGGCAAAAAAAGAAAACATTGACCTCAGTAGTATTTCGGAAGTTGTGGATCTTGGCGATAAAGACGCTCAAAAGGAGAGGACGGATTTCTTTGAAAAAAAACTGAGCCATAAAAACCCAACCACCGATCAAATCCTGATGCTGGCAAACGATCCACTGATGACGGCAGGGTGGCTGGTTGCCACGGGAAATGCTGATGGTGCGGTTGCAGGATCCATTGCTTCCACGGCCGACGTAATACGTGCATCACTTAGAACAGTTGGAACGGCAGTAGGGGCAAAGCTTGTCTCGAGCACGTTCTTGATGGAGCTTACTGATGGCCGGGTTCTTACATATGCTGATTGTGGTGTTGTTCCGTATCCTGACGCTGAACAGCTTGCTGACATCGCGATTACATCCGGTAAAACCCATCGAATATTAACAGAAGAGGAGCCCAGAATCGCTTTTCTATCCTTTTCAACAAAAGGAAGCGCCGAACATGAGCGTGTAGACCTTGTTAGAGAAGCTAAATTTCATGCTGCCAAAAAAGAACCAGAGTGGAAGATAGACGGTGAACTGCAGTTTGATGCTGCCTTTCTGCCGGCCGTGGCAAAACGGAAAGCTCCTGACTCGGAGGTTGCCGGCCGGGCTAACGTCTACATCTTTCCTAATTTAGATGCTGGAAATATCGCCTATAAAATTACGGAAAGGGTGGCCGGTGCGACGGCCATCGGCCCTATATTACAAGGACTGACAAAACCGTATATGGATCTCTCACGTGGATGTTCAAAAGAGGATATATTTTATGCAGGATGCATCGCCTCTGTTTTGTCTGCGGAGTAGGTTGAAATAAAATAAATGGACGCATCTTAAATCTTCTGACAACTCCATATTGTAAGCTTTGACAGGCTTGACTCTTTTCATCTCCCTAAAATTGAGCTTATCGAATTGACTCATAAAATGTCATAACTATCACCAACAGGTGAAAACCAGTAGTTCAATTGGCTGATTATAAATCGATTCGAGAGATAATTTCATACTTGAAAAAGACTTTAAAGGGTCGTTCAAATTTCTTATCTTTATTCATTCCAAATAAGAATAAGCGTTAAATGCTTGTCTGGTTGTGAACTTGTTACCACAGCTGTGTGTTTGAAAACGTAGAATAATAAACAACTGAATTTCAAAATTGGATCGATATGAGTGAGACTAAAGAATTAGAATCGATGATTGGTGAAGAGTATAAGTATGGCTTTTCCACCGATATTGAATATGATGATTTTCCCAAAGGGCTGAACGAAGATATTGTACGTAAGATATCCGAGATCAAAGATGAACCGGAATGGATGACTGAATTCCGGCTCAAATCATTCAGGGCTTGGAAAGAGATGAAAGAACCGGAATGGTTCAACGCTACTTATAATAGCCCTAAATTTGATGAAATCCAGTATTATTCATCTCCGAAAGATCGCCCTGAAGTTGAAAGTCTTGACGATATTGATCCGAAGATTAAAGAGACATACGATAAGCTGGGCATTCCACTCGACGAACAAAAAATGCTTTCTGGCGTAGCCGTGGATGCTGTGTTCGACAGCGTTTCGATCTTTACCACCTTTAAGGAGAAGCTGGGTGAAGCCGGTGTAATTTTCTGTTCAATCTCCGAAGCGGTTAAAAAATACCCGGAGCTTGTGAAGAAGTATATGGGTTCTGTTGTTCCGGCCAGAGATAATTTTTATTCAGCGCTCAATTCCGCAGTATTCTCCGATGGATCGTTTTGTTACGTTCCAAAAGATACAATCTGTCCGATGGAGCTCTCCACCTATTTCCGCATTAACAATATGGATTCGGGTCAGTTTGAGCGTACTTTGATTATTGCAGAAGATAACAGCCACGTGAGCTACCTTGAAGGGTGTACCGCACCGATGTATGATAAAAATCAGCTTCATGCCGCGGTTGTTGAATTGGTTGCAATGGAGAACGCCGAGATTAAGTATTCTACCATTCAAAATTGGTACTCAGGAAATGAAGATGGAGTTGGCGGAATCTACAATTTTGTAACGAAACGGGGTCTTTGTAAAGGAGATAACTCGAAAATTTCATGGACACAGCTAGAAACCGGCTCGGCCGTAACACTCAAGTACCCAAGCGTGATTATGAAAGGAGATAATTCAGTTGGAGAATTTTTCTCCGTTGCCGTTACCAGTCAGAGACAGCAGGCTGATACCGGAACGAAGATGATCCATATTGGTAAAAACACCAAGAGCACGATTATCTCTAAAGGAATTTCTGCAGGTAACTCTAACAATAGCTATAGGGGTGCTGTGAAAATCAGCAAAAAAGCGGAGAATGCCCGAAATTACTCCCAGTGCGATTCAATGCTGATAGGTCAAACCTGTGGGGCACACACGTTTCCTTACATTGAATCAGCCAACCCTACAGGGAAAGTTGAGCATGAGGCAACAACCTCACGGGTAGGGGAAGATCAAATCTTCTACCTGCAGCAGCGCGGATTAAGTGAAGACGATGCAATTTCATTAATTGTAAACGGATTCTGTAAAGAAGTACTCAAAGAGCTGCCAATGGAATTTGCTGTAGAAGCGAATAAGCTGCTTGGTATTAAGCTTGAAGGCAGTGTCGGGTAAATCAATTTTCGTCAACTGACGGAGACCACCTGCGTATTAAGCTCAGTTTCGGGGTGTTAAGATTGTAGAAGGTGCGTAATGTTATTCATCTTCGCACGCCCCGCAGAGTTTTTTTCCATCATAGGGATGGATTACTATAATTTCAATATCAAACAAAATAAATTACAATACTGTGTTAGAAATCAAAGATTTACATGTAATAGTTGAGGGTGAAGGAACTGAGATCCTTAAAGGGGTAAACCTCAAAATCGGTAAGGGCGAAATTCACGCCATCATGGGACCCAATGGAAGCGGTAAAAGTACGCTTTCAAAAGTCGTGGCCGGCCACCCCGAGTATGAGGTAACCAAAGGTGATATCCTTTACAATGGCGAAAGTATTCTGGAACTAGACCCTGATGAGAGGGCACACGCAGGTATTTTTCTGGCGTTTCAGTATCCGGTGGATGTTCCCGGTGTAACGAACAACACCCTCCTGCGTGAGTCTTACAACACGATTGCGGCATCACGCGGCCGAGAGGAACTGGATCCGCTTGAATTTGAGGATTACATCAAGGACAAGCTCGAACTTGTAGAGATGAATCCGGATTTTCTGAACAGAAGCGTAAATGCTGGTTTCTCAGGCGGTGAGAAGAAGAAAAATGAAATCTTTCAGATGGCCGTGCTTAAGCCTCAGCTGTCGTTCCTGGACGAAACCGATTCAGGACTCGATATTGACGCTTTAAAAATTGTAGCAGAAGCGATTAACAAACTGCACGGCAAAGAGGATTCTGTTGTGCTGGTCACTCACTATCAGCGGCTACTCAACTACATTGAACCCGATTTTGTACACGTGATGATAGGCGGTGTAGTTGCCAAATCAGGCGATAAAGAACTTGCTCATAAACTTGAGGATCAAGGGTATGACTGGTTGAACGCATATGCAACTGTAAATGGCGAGGAAAAATAATGGCACATCCTACACAGGTTGAATCATCATTCTTACACCAACTGGCAAAATACGCACCGGATACTGAAAGTGTGTTTATAAAAAAAATACGTGAGCAGAGTCTTGCAAAACTAAATGCCTCGCCATTTCCTACACGGAAAATGGAGGACTGGCAGTTTACTGACTTAAAACCGCTGACCAAACCAGACTTTGTCACGTTTGATGAGGCAGGAATACGTCCGGCCATTGATGTTGAGAAATATTTCATTCCGGAATCAGATCGCAGCCGACTTGTATTTATCAATGGTGAATACCAGGAGAAATACTCCTCCATAGGCGGACTTGGCAACGGAGTTACGGTTGGTAATCTTTCAGATCACCTGGATGAAAAACCAGTTCAGGAGTATCTCAATAAGTTAGTGGATTATGAAAATGATCCCTTTACTGAGTATAACGGCCTGATGTTTTCCGACGGTGTCTACATTCACCTTGAAAAAGAAGCAAAGGCTGAAGCGCCGATACATGTTTTGAATCTCTATACAGACTCAGAAAAACCTTACATCGCAACACCAAGGATGCTTGT
>CAZXYQ010000021.1:0-31199 GCA_964644975.1 uncultured Rhodohalobacter sp. | reverse complement strand
AGAGAAAACAAACCTCAACCTAATAATGACAAACCTGACTCTACTCTACCGAGAACGAAAATCCCAATACAATTGACACCCCATTTTTATCTGATAAATTCAAATGGTTAGGACGCTACTGATTGTCAGCATAAGTCCGAGTATAATTTTTAGTTAAAAAATTTAACGTGAAGCCAACAACTCTATCCACACCAATTGAAAAGTTGCCAGTTCAGCTGAACAGTGCGCTGAAAAAATAAAAGGCGAGCACTACACTGACTACCACTTTAATAACGGTACTCACAAAGAAGCCGATGAACGAACCGATCGCTGCACGAAGAGCTAAGTTGCGGTTATGGCCGGCAATAATCTCTCCGGCGAAGGCTCCGATGATTGGACCGATGATAAAACCTAGTGGTGGAAAGAAGAATAACCCAAAGAATCCGCCGATGATACAGCCCCAAACACCGTACTTTGAGCCGCCCATCCGATTTGATCCGATAGCAGGAATCAGGTGCTCAAGTGAACTGACAAGAACCACTACGATGGCCCACCCAATTAGAAATGAGCCGGAAAATGGGGAGGGAGAAGTAAGCTGCAAAAGTAACAGGCCAACGTAGCTCAGCGGTGGTCCGGGAATGACCGGCAGAAAGGAACCGGTAATGCCTGTAAGAATAAAAAGAGTTCCGGCGATTATCAGGATAATTTCCATAAAATTCCTTTTTGAAGATTTAATCTTTACTTAACTGGGTGAACTGTCTACGTGGCTTTAACAAAAGGGTTACCCATTATGAGCCTCCAATTTGAGAGAAATTATGGTTATCCTGCGTTCGATTAAGATAGAAATTTCTGTATTGATTGGATTTATAGAGTAGAGTGTTCCCTTATCCCAAGGGGTACCGGCGGGGAAAGGGTGGGCTTAATAAACTGATTTAAATCGAACACTGAGTATTAACATAATGTCGGAGTAACTGAAGCGTTCCTGAAATTGACCATGGAAAGATACCACAAGCTAAAAAACGGCAAACAAATTCTTGTGCGGATGATTGAGCCTGCCGACAGGCAGCATTTCAGTGAAGGAATATTACGACTCTCATCACGGTCGATTTATCACCGCTTCCACACTCAGTCGTACCGGATGAATGAATCTGACCTCGACTATTTTACGAAGGTGGATCAGAAAGATCACGTGGCGATTGGAGCTCTCGACTTGAGTGCAAATGAAAAGACGGGAATTGGAGTGGGTCGATTTGTGCGAATGAAGGATCAGCCAACCAGCGCTGAACTGGCAATCACCGTTCTGGATGTTTATCAGAGACAGCGTTTGGGCACTATTTTGCTGGAAGAACTTAAACGGATTGCGCCCGGCAAGAAAATTGATCTCTTTAAAATCTACATCCATGCTGACAGGCGTCCGATCATTCAGTGGCTGAAAAGGTCAGGAGCTGTTGCCGTCGGGTATTCGGGCGAAATCCTTGAAATGGATTTAAACACCTAGAACATCTCACCGAGCTGTTTACTTTAACGATATTGAATTCTGTTCAATCTCTTCAATAAGGCTTCTGCCGGATACAATATCAGCTGCTTTTTTTATTTCATCTTTAAAAAAGTGATCCTCTGTTGCATGAGCAATCTCTGAGCGAACGTACTGATGGGCAATATTGACCCCCCTGCCCGGCTTTAGTGGCTTTCGGAAATCGAGCGCCTGGGCAGCCGTAAAGAGCTCAATAGCCAGAACCTGCGTCACATTTTCGTAGATCTGATAGAGGTGAAGTGCGCTGATGCTTCCCATACTTACATGATCCTCCTGCCCCATGCTGGTTGGGATAGAATCGACGGATGATGGATGAGCCAGGACTTTGTTTTCTGAGACCAGTGCCGCTGAAGTGTACTGCGGAATCATAAAGCCGGAATTGATGCCCGTTCTTTCCATCAGCAGTTTTGGCAGGCCATCGTGGCCTTCAAGCAGTAAATAGGTTCGTCGCTCAGAAATGCTGGCAAGTTCAGCAAGGGCAATTTTTGAATAGTCGAGGACGAGTGCCAGCGGCTGACCATGAAAATTTCCGCCGCTGAGAATATCTCCGTTTTCGAATACAAGAGGGTTGTCGGTTACCGAGTTAATTTCAGTTTCTACCGTTTGTACTGCATGGTTGATTGCATCACGGGAAGCTCCGTGAACCTGGGGGATACAGCGAAGTGAATAGGGGTCCTGCACTTTACCACAATGGCGGTGCGATTCCAGAATTTCACTTTCAATCAGCAGGTTTCGTACATTTTGAGCCGAAACCTGCTGCCCGTTATGAGGCCGCAGTTCATGAATTCGTTTATCAAAAGGGGTAATGCTGCCTTGAAGGGCTTCCAGGCTCATCGCGCCAATCAGGTCCGCCATTTTTAACAGATGCAGAGACTTTTCGAGCACGTATGCCCCATACGAACTCATGAGCTGAGTTCCATTAATCAGAGACAATCCATCTTTGGCCTGAAGATGGATTGGATTCAAACCGTGGGTATTCAGAACATTCTCTGCCGCAATTATGCCGGAGCCCTCATCATTCCAAAAACTCCCGAAGCCGAGCAGCGGAAGCGACATGTGGGCCAGCGGAGCCAGGTCGCCGGAAGCTCCAACGCTGCCTTTTTCGGGTACAGCGGGAATCAAATCTTTTTCAAGAAATAGAAGCAACCTGTCAAACGTCTCTTTAGCGATGCCGGAGTATCCAATGCCGAGGGCGTGCACTTTTAACTGCAGCATGATACGGCTGATCTCTTTTGGGATCAGGTCTCCTGTGCCAACGGAGTGAGAAAGAATGAGGTTGCGCTGAAGCTGTTTAAGATCCTCATTTCCAATCCGCTGTTTTGCAAGTGCGCCAAATCCCGTATTGATTCCGTAGTAGGTATTTCCGTCTGCCAGGGCGTTTTCAACCACGTCTCTGGCCCGCAGTAATTTTCCCGGGTTTTGTTTTAAACTCTTGATTGATTGTTCAATATCCGTGTAGAGGTGTTTTATTGTTAGGTGCATTTTTCGATGTAGTCTTGAAAGGATTTAAAATCTGGTTATGTAAACCGTAATCAGGACGATAAAAACATAGGCGAGAATTGTGAAAAAAGAATTCAAACATGTCTGTTTACTGACTAAAGTATTGATTTTTTTAATTAACTATCTTCGGGCCTCTGAACAACTGATGAACGGCTTAAAAAACTTGAAGCGCTTTTTCTATAAAATATTAGACTATTTACGTCAATATATTGAGATATAGTATTGATTATATTGAGTATAATATTTTTAAAAATAACCGGGAACATACTTGATAAATTAATGTTATTACACGAGGTGTTATTGTGATTTTTTTTAAAGAAATAAAAAGATATTAATTTAAATACCATGTAAAATCGTTATTTTATTTTTATGTTAATCTTGTCTATGTAATCACTGTAATAAACTTTAAAACGTCTTTGGAAAGTTATAAAGACTTTTAAAAAAAGCTGGGCGTATCTTGCCCTATAATAGATATGAAAAAAATACTACTGCTACTCATCATTTCATTACCATTTACTTTTTTAAACCTCTCAGCCCAAATAACGCCTCCTGATACTCAGACGGAAGAGTATAACAGGTGGAGCGCATCTCTGTATGGAGGATACGTTTTTGGAGAAAGAGACCGGGGGCAGCAAATTTTTGCGAGTCGATTTAATGTTGTTTCTGATCCGTCTTGGGCCGTTGGTGGTGACGTACGATATGCGCTTAATTCCTTTTGGGCAATTGAGGGCGGTTACCGGTATACAACACTTGAGGGCGTGGGGTTCGAGACGACAATGCATACCGCTTCGGTCAAAAACTCATTTAATCTAAACAGATTTTACAGGCGAAGTAGTCTGTCGGAATATGTAAATCCATTCATCATTTTAGGAGTCGAGCAGGACTTTTTCAATGCAGAGGGCCCGGACGAAGAGTTTAGCCGAAGCGAAGCGAGTTTAATTGGCGGGTTAGGAATCGCCTTCAGGCTATCAGACAGAATTGAAGTGTACGGCCAGCATGAGATAAAGCTGTCATCAAACAGGCTCGATCTCATCGATCGCGGATTTCCGTATGATCAAATCGGAATGGCATCAGGTGGTGTAAGAGTTCATTTTGGCAGCAGCAGCAAAAGACCAAAAAACCTGAAGCCAGCCACCAAGCTTATTACAGACAGAGAGTATGAAGATATTTTTGCCCGTGCTGCTGTTGTTGTTGATTTAACGAAACGTGTGGATTCATTGGAAAATGAAATGAACGCCAGGGATCAGGGAAACAGAAATACGTTTGATGACCTTTATGACCGTGTTACCGCACTTGAGTCCCGGGTCGATTCTCTGGAAGCGAATTTGGCAAAATGCCCATGTGGCGAACGTACGGGTGCAGATGCTGATCCGGAAGAAACTGAACAAGAACTCAGACGTTATGTTGCTGCGGGTCATTACGTACAGGTTTTTGCAAGCCAAAACTATGATAATGCTCTGAGAGTCAGAGGACAGATTCGGCAGGCGCTAAGCGGCAGCCTTGATGACGCTGATGACCAGGTGTTTATTATTCAGCGCCAACAGTATTTTGAAGTTTTGATCGGTACATTCACACAATTTTCAAATGCACAGCAGATTTTGCCGCAAGCTGTAAACCAGATGTCAGACTCATTTATTATTACATTTCCTCGTCCTTTACATCTTCAAAGCCAGTATGAGGGCACTGTAATCGTTCACGATTAATTCTGATCTGGTTTAAAAAGCATCAATTATGAAAGAAAAGCCTGCATTGATGCAGGCTTTTTTTGTAAAGGGCTATTATTCATTAAATTTATGACGATACTACTATAGTACCTTTGCCATAGTTAAAATTTTTGCATGAAATCTTAATTTATTTTGATAATTAGCTCCAAGGCCTAATGTAATTAGGTTTTAATGTTTTTGTAAATTAATTAATAATACCTAATTGCGATTTTAGGCAAATAAAAATATACTTATGACAGTTCAACATTATTAAATGTCATTACAGTACTATGAGAAACTCACTATTACCCCCTGGTTTGCCGGAGTTTAATTACGGTATAAGGCAGATTGTAGGCAAAGGATTTGAAAGAGAGAAGCTGGGCTACCCTGTTATTTGGGAGAATATCGGAGATCCGGTGCAGAAGGGAATGCATCTTCCCGCATGGATGAAAGAGATTATAGCAAATCAAATTCAACACAACAGTACATTTGGGTACTGCGATTCCAAAGGGCTTTTTGAAACCCGGGAATTTCTTGCTTCAAAAACGAACTCGTTGAACGGAGTCCAAATCACTTCAGATGAGCTAACGTTTTTTAACGGTTTAGGGGATGCTATCGGCCGGTTCTATAGTATGCTATCAAAAGAGTCACGAGTACTGATGCCATCGCCAACGTATCCTGCTCATACCGGTGCGGAAAAATTGCGCATTTGCGATCAGCCGATAACCTATCCGCTTCATCCTGAAAATAACTGGCAGCCAAATCCTGACGAAATTCGGGAAATTGTCCGTGATAACCCAGCAGTAACGGCTATTCTGGTAATCAACCCGGATAACCCTACAGGTATGGTTTATTCGAAAAAATCTCTCAGCGCCATTGTAGATATTGCCAGGGAGTATGATCTCTTTGTAATATCTGATGAAATTTACGAAAACCTTGTGTACGACGGAGAAATGGTGCGGCTTGCCGAGGTGATTGGAGATGTTCCTGCATTGGCAATGAAAGGAATATCGAAGGAGATTCCCTGGCCGGGAAGCCGTTGTGGATGGATTGAGTACTACAACCGGGGGAATGATTCCGACTTCAATGCTCTCTGTACCAGATTGGATCAGTGCAAAATGACCGAAGTTTGCAGCACAACGCTTCCGCAAAAAGTGATTCCCGAGATCATGACACATGATTTGTATGAACCGTTTTTGGCAAAGAGGCGGCAGGAGCTCTCCATGAAAATGTCTCTGCTGAAAAAAAAGGTTGAACAGCTGGATGATGTGGAGTGCAGCGGAGGAGAGGGGGCTTTTTATGCCACTCTTCACTTCAAAACCGATCTCCGGAAAAGTGATCTGGACCCGGATGCACTCCCGGATGTTGGGAAATCTCTTTTTCTGAAATGGACGAAAGATCTCGATTCACATCCTGATCTTCACCTGGCGTACTATCTGCTTGCGGGCACCGGTGTCTGCACCGTACCCATCAGCGGGTTTGATTCGCGGATGCCGGGGCTCAGAATTACCCTGCTTGAACAGAATTTGGAGCACTTCAACGACATGCTGGACCAGCTTTTCTACGGTCTGGGTACCGTTTTCAGCAATAAAAGATCGCTGGTTCAGGTCTGATTATCTGTGTTTGATTGGCTTTTGATCAGGTATCACATGAACAGTCATTCTAAAGTTCATATGAAGGCCGGCAGCATTTCTATTCATTATAGCTGTCGGGCAGATCGTTCTCGTATAAGACGACATCGCCGGGCTCCATGTAATTCTGAAGCAGATCGTTTGCTTTAAACAGGGATGGCACTGTTTTGACTTCCGGCTGTCTGCTGTTCTGTACAGACTCAATCCCCTCGCGAATTGGGTATGTCTGCTCTTCACCGACGAGGATTGCGAGATCAATTCCCGATTTGCCTATATGTTCACCAAAGGCACGATTCTCTTCCTCTTCAAGATCGCCCAGTTCTATCATGCCCGGCGTGATAATAATTTTTCGTCCTCCATCAAAGGATGCGAGAATATCCACCGCATTTTTTGCACCGATCGGATTTGAGTTGAATGCATCGTCGATGATGGTAAGATCGCCCTGTTTTTTTAGTTCGAGCCGGTGTTCAACCGGCTCCATTTTAGAGGCGGCAACCGCAATGGTTTCAATCCGAATGTTGAGCTCGCGAGCCACAGCCGCCGCCTGCAGAATATTTTGAACGTTGTGATCTCCCAGCAGACGAGTATTTACCCGTGTGGTTTGATGCGAGTTGTTTTCCTGCCAGTGCATATCAAAACCGGTGCCATTAGAGTCTACAGTTCGGTTTTCTGCCCACACCTGGCGATGTTCCTGACCGGTAAGAATCCGTTTGAGGTCACCGCGATCAGCTCCCATCTCTTTCACGACATCATCATCGCCATTAAGAATTAAAGTGTCACCTGGCTTGAGTACTCTTGCAAGCGTTGACTTTTCTCGTGCAACCGCCTCGTGGCTTCCAAAAGTCTCTAAATGAGAAATACCGACATTCGTGATGACAGAAATATTGGGTTGAGCGATATTACAGAGCTCCTGGATATTCCCTTCATAACGGGCGCCCATTTCCAGGATAAGTACCTGATGGCTCGCTTCAAGATCGTTATTGATTACTTTGCAGATTCCCATCGGCGTGTTATAGCTGCCCGGGGTTACGCAAACGCTGAGCCTCTCTTTCAGAAAGGCATCAATCACAAATTTAGTGCTCGTTTTGCCATAACTGCCCGTGATGGCGATCACTTTCAGGTGAGGCATAGATGCTATTTTTTCGCGCGCCTGTTTTTTGAAACCGTTTTGGATGGAGCTTTCAACCGGCTTCATTAGCCACGCAGCAGGGAAAAGGAGCAACGGGACCGCCATATCAATAAAACAGAGCAGGAAACCGAGAAAATAGGGGTCTGCCGTTAAGAAATGGCCAACCGGCTCCTGAATATTCTGACTCAGAATAAAGAGTTCATTTGAAAATATAAATCCACCAAAATAGTAGTAAAGAGGCAGCAGGAGCACTATCAGGGTTACCGCGAGTCTTTTGGCCCTGGCCGTAAATACAAGCGGTTTCTTGTCGCGATCTGCCCTGAATTTTCCAACAGTTGTAAACCAAAAAAGCGTAAAGACGAACATAATGATAAGGCCTGACAAAAAAGTTATTTTTGCAGATATGAACAGAGTTAAAGCCGCAATGACAACATTATAGAGAAGATGTTCAGTGGTAATGACTTTTGTTGTAAAATGCGTGAAGATCCAGCTTCTGTATTCATGCGTTTTATAGCCGTGCTGCTGCAGCATTTGCAAAAAATACCGACCGCGAATAAACGAGTGGCGAAGGAAGATTGCGCAGATCAGTAAAATTGCGCCATTTATAAGGAGTGTAAATAGATCCAAGTTGGATAAAGAAGTTAAATGGTTCAAATCGGATGATCAGGTCGAAACTAAACCGACGATCTGTTATATTGTTTATAATCAATATTAAAATAAACAAGCATTCAAGATATGAAATTAATTATCCCAATGGCAGGAAGAGGCACACGAGTTCGCCCCCATTCACACACCACACCTAAACCATTGCTGCCTGTAGTGGGTACAATGATTGTAGAACGTATAGTTGAAACGTTTTCCCGCACTCTCGATAAGAAAATCGATGAAATTGTGTATATATTGGGCCCCGATTTTAGCCAGGAGATAAAAGACAGGCTCACGGAGATGAGTGAACGTCACGATGCTAAGGCATCATTCGGAGTACAAGAGGTGGCTGAAGGGACTGCGCACGCGGTATCTTGTGCGGGTGATCATCTGAATGGAGAGATTATTATTGTTTTTGCAGATACTATTTTCGACACAACTGAAACCGTATCGGTTGAAGGGGCAGACAGCGTAATCTGGCTGAAAGAGGTTGATGATCCCTCCAGGTTTGGTGTTGCCGTTCACAAAGACGGTAAAATTACCGATTTTGTGGAGAAGCCGAGCGAGCCGATCTCTAATCTGGCGATAATTGGCGTCTACTACTTTAAAGAGGGTCAGAAACTAATGAAAGAGATTCAGTACCTGCTCGATAACGATGTGCGCGGACACGGTCGTGAATTTCAGCTGACTGACGCCCTGGACCGACTATTGAAAGATGGCAACGTATTCAAAAAAGCCACGGTTGAAGAGTGGCTCGATTGCGGTACTCTCCCCGCCTGGCTCGATACTACGGGTGAGATCATGAAGAAAGAAAATCACTCCTATAATGAGGATGATTATGAAAATACCACTATTCACCCGCCGGTCTATTTTGGCGAAGGCGTGGAGATTAGTGGAAGTACGATCGGGCCAAATGTAACAGTGGAAGCCGGTACAAAAATAAAAAACAGTACGCTGAAGAACTCAATCATTCAGAGCAACGCACAGCTTGATGGATGTGATTTGAATCGCTCAACCATTGGAAATCACGCAGAAGCGCACGGAGCCAAAGGGGAGATTCATATCGGCGATCACTCTATTTTGAAGCAGTAGTCGTTGATCTGTGATGATATTGGTAGAAAAGTAAGATCACTACTGTCATCCCTTACTTTCCAGGGAGGGTGCAGGATCTATCATCCGCGATCAATCGATGAACATTGCCAATGACAAAGCTTTTCTCATTGCGAAGAAATGGAGATCTCGGTTTACTGCATGGCAAGCTCCTCATATTGGGATGCAGCCGTTCCACGGTCTGCTTGCTGACATGATGAAACGACCAGCACCATACAGGTAATGAGACTTATAATTATAATGTAAAAGTGTAATAATATGTTTTGTGTATTCATGTTTCAGTTATTTGGCAGGTCGGTTACTTTACCTCTACACCCATCATTCCCTGACCTTACGGCTCGATAGTCACCTCCTCCAGCACACCTGCGCGACCTGTCATCTCGGAAACAAATAGGTAGCGGCCAGGCTCGAGGTCGAGTTTGAAGTAGCCCGTTTCACCTTCCGGCAGGATGTTCATACCTCCGAGAAGAGTAGCCGGAGCGGGAGGCCACAGTCCGTCGTGTTCAAGCCAGGGGAGCCAGTCCAGTACGTCTTGTACGCTTCCATCAGAATCGAGACGAGCGACGTGCACGTTGTGGTACGAGCCCTCCGCGAAGTGAACCGCTACGGTGTGGCTTCCGGGTGTCAGGTCGCCATAAATATCCATTTCGTAGTTGGAGAGCGTGATGTCGATATTCGCTTCGGGAGGGGTTGCTTCCGAGCGCTCGTCAGTCACAGTGAGTTCGCGCAGCATTCCTTCCATGGCGTGAAGTTCTCCATCCTCTGTTTTGACATAACACTCCATCACGTAGGTGCCGGGTGGCAGCTTCATGGTGATCTTGGTGGATAGCCCTGGGTCTATGAAACCGGCGCCTCCCATCCATTGCGCGTCACCGAACCATGCCGGTAGATTTGCTACCTGGCGTGCCTCTGACGGATCCATACCATTATCTCTGACTGCCATCCACCACTCATTCACCGGCGGGTACAGCTCCCCGGCAAAGTGATCTAATGTTTTTCCCTCCGGGAGTAGGTGGAACAGAAGCATGTGAGGATCTTCTCCATCATTGATGAACTCTATGGTCGACCAGCCCGAGGGAATTTTCTCTGGGGCATCGAAGGCGTAATCAGTGGCGACTATTTCCAGCATGCCTGCATTCTCAGGTTTATCTGTGGCAGAGTGGTGTTGCGCAATTGCTGCCGTTAAAGTTCCTAAATTGATGAGAAATGAGATGGTTAATAGTTTGAAAAATGTCTTTATGATAAGACTCCTCTGTTTGATTCTGGTTAAGCTCTAACTGATTAAAGCGAGTTACTGCAGTGTTGATGCGGGTGGCACAGCCTCTACATAATCATAATGTTTTTCTGACCCGACAAGAATAATTATAAAAACCTGAATTACTCTTCAGGATACGGACTCTCCACAACTCCGAATTGTGTCCAAAAATGAATCAAGTGATTCTTCCTCTTCGTATGATATAAATGGATCCTTAAAAATTGTCTCCAGTGCAGTCTTGTTCGTTATAGGCCTCAATATACTGCATGGCAACCTCCTTGCTCTGGCTTGCGGCCATTTCATGGTTAGCCTGCTGACATGATGAAGCAAAGAGTACCAGGGCTAAAATAAGTGTGAACCTTATGAATAGGAGTGATTAAGTGTATTGTTTTTGCATGATATTGTTATTTATGTGTTAAGTAAGTCGGACGCCCCCGTCCGACAATTATGTATCGGTTTCAACTCAATCTATTGTGAAAGTTTTATAGAGCCCCTTGCCGCGGGGAACAAACACAACCCATGCATATTCTCCGGGTTCTGTTATGTTCAGACCAAAGTATCCGGTCTCTGCTTCACTTACGTATCCAAGGCCTCCAAGAAATTCAAAAGGAGAGGGTGATCTCAATCCGCCAATTTTGTACCAATCCATCCATTCGTTCACTTTATCCAGGTCTGTTCCATCTTCCATTCGCACCAGGTGTACATTGTTGTGATGGGATTGGCCTTCAGGATTCAGGCCTAATTCAAGTGCAAAAGCATGTTTTCCTTTTTTCGGCTCCCAATCCACTTCAATTTCTTTTTCGTGCAGGGTAATCCGTGATTCCGGATTGGGTTCAGGGCTGTTTGTAGCTTCATCCGTAACCGTGAACTCCCAGTGCATTCCCTCCATAATATGGATGATTCCATCCTCCGTTTTCATCCAGCAGACCAACAAATATTTACCCGGTTTCAGGTAAGTCGTTCTTTCTGCAGTTCTGCCGGGAGATACCAGTCCGCGACCATTAACATAATGGACGTCACCTGACCAGGCGGGCAGCATTTCATTTACCCTGCCGCTTATTCCGGAGCGCTCTACAACTCCTTCCTGGTATTCACGTAATAAGGTTTCCCAGGCGATCATGTAATCCGTAAGATAATCCTCATGAGCAACTCCATCGGGAAGCTGCACCAAACTTATCTCATGGTTAAAACTGGCCATCTGGTTACTAAAAATAATTGTGATCCATCCGGATGGAAGTTCATTAGGTGCTTCAACGTCAAAAGCGTGATCCAAAGCCTCCACATGAACAACAGTTTCCGGAGATTGTCCGGCTACCTTGTCGGCTCCAAAAAGGCCAAAACCTATGCTCATTATGATGATTGGTATGGCGTACATTAAATTTCTTCGTAAATTTGGCATCCTGTCTTCTTTATTTGGTTGTGAGTATTTTTTGCGTGTTTGCTAAATACTCAGTTAAGTGAATTATTAACACGTTGTTCAAATCCGTTGTGAAGTTCTGCCCTGTGAAGCGATGGGTTGACCTGCGACATGAGAACAACAGTCAAATTCTCAGATGGAAGCATCCAGTGAGTCGTCTGAAATAAACCGCCCCAACCGAGCCGGCCTGGTTTACGCCCATTGCGAAGATCACCGTCTTCAAGGGTTACCTGGTATCCGTAACTCATTCCATCTTCACGAAACCTGAGATCTCCAATTTGATTCTCAAAGAGTAGCCTTGCAGTATTGCTGCTGATCAGTCGGGTGTCACCTAAATGCCCCTCGTTTACGATCATCTGAATATACTTTTGGTAATCTCTTGCTGTGCTGACCAGTCCACCTCCACCTGAAATAAACGTACCATCGCCGATATAATAATCGGTTGTGTTAATAGACACATCATCTCCAAGTGAATACTGTGCTAATTTTTCCAGTGTGTTAGATTCAGGGTTATGGTAGAGCGGCGCAAGGCGATCTGCTGATTCTTCCGGGATATAAAACCATGTGCTTTTCATTTCAAGCGGATCAAATATTTCCGAACGGAAAAAATGATCGAGTGCCTCACCGGAAATCACTTCAACTATTCTGCCAAGTACATCTATATTCAGTCCATATGTCCACATTTCACCAGGGTCATGCTGAAGAGGGAGTGATCCGAGAGCAGAGATAGACTCTTCAATCCTTCTGCCATCCAAATCAAATAAATCCGGCACATTGGCTTTTTTATAAATGGCACTCATTGTAGAGTCCATAAATCCATATGTAATGCCTGATGTATGGGTCAAAAGATCATGAATTGTCACCTCCCGGGAGGCAGGCCGTGCTGTCCAGGTACTGTCGGCAAAATCGACTGACTGCACAACGGTTGCGTTGGAAAACTCCGGAAGATACATGGAGACCTGATCATGCAGATCCAGCATTCCCCGGTCGTAGAGCATGAGTACTGCAAAAGAAGTAATGGGCTTAGTAAGGGAGGCAAGGCGAAATATGTTATCTGTTTGCATAGAAATTCCTTCTTCCCTGTCGCTGAACCCGACTGCTTCTTCATAGACAATCGTGCCATCTTTTATAATCATTGCAACAGCGCCAGGTATCCACTGTTTCTCAACGGCTTCTGCAAGAAAGCGGGTGGCCGATTCAAGAGAGTCAACATGGAAGCCATGCAGACCGGGATCTCCTGTCTCAAAATAAAACGACCCATTACTGGAATCGGCTACAGTACACGATATAAAAAAAACAGTAGTGACTATAAGTATCAGAATTCTTTTCATGGACGGTTGGTTTATGGCTTGCATAGAAATTTATATGTGATATTGACTGCTGTAGTAGCTACGGTGTAATTGTGAGATCCTTCATCACGTGCTGGCTCTCGAAATCAAACCCGGAGACGAAGACATATCGGCCGGGCTCGATATCGACGGTGAAATAGCCGGTCGCACCTACCTGCAGTGCGTGCATGCCACCGACAAATGTAGCCGGTGCCGGCACTTGCAGGCCATCGATATGAAACCAGTGCATCCACTCCGCAACGGCCCCGGCATCCGCATCGGACTCCAAGCGGGCGAGATGAACGTTTTGACCGTATCCCTCAGCAGCATGAACCGCTACCGTATGGCGGCCAGGCGTGAACTCGCCATCGATCGTCATCTCGAAGTCCCTGAGTATGATTTCGATATCTGGCTCCGGTGGCTGGATAGTAGATTGCTCATCGGTGACGATAAGCTCTCTCACCATGCCTTCGTCGGCATGGTATTCGCCATTTTCCGTCTTTACATAGCATTCCAGAACATAGCTGCCCGGCTCCAGATAAAGCGTCACCTCTGTGGTCAGACCGGAAGCCAATATGCCGGATCCGCCACGGTATTCGTAGCCCCAGTCCTCCGGATAGTGCTCACCGATTTTCACAGACGCTTCATCAAAACTGATCTCCCCATCCCTGTAGGCATACCATATTTCGGTTAGTTCCGGGTAGATTTCTCTGACCACGTTCTCGTACGATCTGCCTCCCGTGACAATTTGCGGCACGAAAAAGTGAGGCTCTTCACCCTCATTCAAGAAGCGGAATGTCGTCCATCCTGAAGGTACCTCGTTAGGGGCATCGAATGCATAATCCAGCGCAATAATTTCCACCATGCTCGAATGGTTCGATTTATCTGAACCTGAGTGATGCTGTGCTATTCCCGTATTTAAAGTCCATGCAGTAATTAGAAGCAAAAGGATTAGTAGTTTAAAGTAAGTTTTCATGATTTGACTCCGTTTTTTTGTTCTTTCTTGATCTTGTTATTTATCGGTTTATTCTTAATTCAAAGCGCTGTTGAAGCGGGAGCTTCGACCTACACTTTCGTGACGCTGTCAGGAACCTCTCTTCCGTTCGGTACGCTGACAGGTCGATTATCATTTACTTCACTTCTAAAACCCCCATCATTCCCTGATCTTCGTGATCCAGAATGTGGCAATGAAACATCCATAAACCCGGGTAATTATCATAGCGGACAATGAAGCGGGCCGATTCGAAACCGGGAACGTTCACTGTGTCTTCCCATTTTCGTTGTGAGACCGGGTTACCATTACGGTCAATCACCTGAAATTGAAAGCCGTGAAGATGAAACGGGTGATCCATCCCGACCAGGTTCCGGATATCCCAGATTTCAGTGGCTCCTAATTCAGCGGTTTCATCCACACGGTTCATGTCCATGGTTTTACTGTTGATTTTACCGTTAGACATCCTCATCACTCTTGTTTCGGTGGCATCATCAACATTCAGTTCCGGGATTTTGCGCAGGGTTTCCGGCACTTCAAATGGCTCATGAATAGGGTTTTCATCCGTGTATCGTAGAGTCAGTATATCATTTGTCTCGTCCCAGTTTGATGGTCGAAACATCGGCATGTAGCGATCATACGCTAAATCCCTAAGGATTACGTTGCTTCCCGGCTCACCGGTCCCGTGAACAAGCAGTTCAGCTCTCTCTCCATTTGAGAGAATGATTTCATCCACTTCTTTAGGGTGCTCAAACAGTCCGCCGTCACTCCCGATGTGGGTAAAGGTATGCCCTTTAAGTGCCAGACGGTAGATTCTGGCCCCGGAGGCATTCACAATACGCCAGCGCTGTACTTCCCCGCTGCGGATTGATAATTCCGGCATGATTTCATCATTCACGAAAAGCACATCCCCTTCGCGGCCATTCATATCGTCCACGCGTTCCTGGCGTGAACCGGGTTTGGCAAATATTATCTCGCCATCTTTATCAAATCGGTTGTCAGATAAAATCAACAATTGCTCGGTGAGTGAATTGGGCAATGGGTCATTGGGGTCACGAATAATGATGCCACCGTACAGACCCATTCCCACCTGCCATGCAGTTCGATGATGAGGGTGCGGATGATACCAATAGGTTCCGGCTGTTCCTTCATGAATTCTGAAGGTATAGGTAAAGGTTTTGCCAGGCTCTACCGGATGAAACGGGCTGCCGTCCATCACAAAAGGAAGGTGGAGGCCGTGCCAGTGTACCGTAGTTTTTTCGGGCAAATCGTTTTTAAAGTGAATGATTACACTGTCACCCTCAGATGCTTCCAAAAGCGGGCCGGGTACACGGCCGTTGTAGGCATAGACATCAGTTTCAACACCCGTCACCAACGAAATTCGTTCTTTGGATGCAGACAGTTCCACCTCCACAATGCCGGGTTCTGTTGAGAGATTCTCCAGAACCGGATGGCCGGCTGCAATACGATCCTCTTTCTGATATTCAGATTGAGCCGGTTTGTCTGAAATACCGACTATTATAATAAAAAGCCCAGTTATAAAAACTGCCAGCGTAAGAATCCTGAAAATATTCATCCTTGTTTTTACAAAATTATGTTAGACTACCCGAATGAATAATTCAACTTCCGTGAATCATTTTCGGAGTTAAAGCATTTTAATCGGGCAAGTCAATTTGGTTTGAATTTATAATCGTTCTATTCGATGGTTATATCCTTCATTACCCCTAAATGCCCTGTATATTCTGAGACAAACAGGTAGCGGCCGGGTTCCAGGTCTGCGGTAAAATATCCGGTTTCACCTTGCGGTATAATGTGCATCCCACCGATGAATTGAACCGGAGGTGGGGTCTGCAAGCCGTCAATTTCCATAAAATTCATATATCTTAAAACTTCATTTACATCCGTATCCGGCTGTACTCGTGCCACATGCACATTATGCCCAAAACCTTCCTCAGGATGCTCTGCAACATGAACGGAAAAGGTATGTTTGCCGGGAGTAAGGTCTCCATCAATAGCCATTTCAAAATTGGAGAGGATAATAGCTATTTCAGCGTCAGGTGGCGAGGCGTCTGATTTTGAATCAGCCACATTAATATCACGCATCATGCCTTCCACATTGTGCATTTCTCCATCTTCGGTTTTCATGTAGCATTCGAGAATATGCATTCCGGGTTTTAAATTGAGAGTAATTTGAGTTGTAGCGCCTGCAGGTATGATTCCCGTCCCGCCAATAAACTCAACAGACCAAAACCACTCCGGTAAACTTTCAACCAGTTTTCCAAAAGCATCCTCCTGTGAGATTCCATCATCTCTGAGGGCGTACCAAACATCATTAAAAGGATTCAGAACGCCTGATGCATAATCATCAAACGTTTTACCCTCCGGCGGTTTCGCGATAAAAAGGAAATGATCTTCATTGCCTTCGTTGGTGAATTCAATAGTAGTCCATCCCGAAGGAATTTCATCTGGAGTCTGGAATGCATAATCCTCGGCCAAAATGGTTATTGAGTGATCCGAATGATCTGCTTCAGTTGAATGCGACTGCGCGTAACTTAATTGATGTATTAAAGCTGCGGATACTGCAAACAGAAGTGTGAATTTTAAAATGACTTTCATAATAAACTCGTGATTTAGTGATCATTGAGTGGTGTCATATCAACTCTAAACCTGACAGGTTTCATCCGACTTTTTATCGTTGACTAAACATTAGTAGTATTGAATTTCAGACTGTACAGAAGTGAAAATGCAACATTTGCTTTCTGTTAAAATATTGTTAATCAACCACTTACCTTATTTAAATATATAGATAGTTATTAAATATCAACTTCAAAAATCAATAATTCAATTACGAGATATCAGTTAATGTCAGGCTGAACCATTTCAGAATTATTCAGGGATTCATTGATCGGTTTAAAATTCACTCCCAAAACGCTTGAAGCTAATTTATTACTGTAGGCTATAGATGGCTTGCCGGCAGGGCTCCGGTTGTTTAGCATGCGAGATAAATCAGAGACTTTCCAGCTTTCACTGCTTAAAAAGTAGTTTTTACCGTGAAGACCACTTTTTGCAGCTGCTTTAAAAACGGCTTTTGCAACATCATTTACGTCTACCATAGCAAGCTCTGCTTTCTTCTCCTGCAGCATACCCGGTAAAATATCGGATGCCGGATTATCCCTAAGCATGTTTTGCATTCTCACAGAAATTGAATCATCTCTGTCTGACAGAGGTTTGCCGATCACAAAAGTTGGGAAGAGACTCACGATTTCGAAGCTGAGTTCAGGGTTTGCTTCAGTAAATTCGCGAACAGTTTGATCGGCATAAAACCTGGCCTGGGAATATGTGTGATTATTCTCATGCATATATGGGACATCATCCTCTGTGTAGAGATAATCCGGACTTTTGTCATCCGCAGGTAGTGGAAAAGATGTATTGTAGGCATTTACACACGATAAGATTACCACTTTTTCCACTGTGGGAATATATTTTACGACGTTTAAAAAGTTCTCAGTTCCGTTTACTATTGGTAAAAAGAGTTCTTTTTGAGGGTTTTTAACTTCCAGCCGAAAAGGAGCCCCGCCGTGTACCAGAATATTACAGCCGGTCGAAAATTTTTTTATAGAGCCTGTTTCCAATACATTCATTTCTGTTATTTCAAGATTGGATGCTTTCGGTAAATTTTTCAGGTGGAGGTATTTCTGTTTATTGGAAAGGTCCGTTACTGAAGTCTTTACCGTGAAATCTTCTTCCAAAAAAATTTTGGTGATGTAGCTTCCAATAAATCCGGCTCCGCCTATGATGCCTATTTTTTTCATGACATAAATAATTTTGATTTCATGTGATTTACATCCGAATGTAAATTGTTAAACGATGCTAATATGCGGATGCAGAAGCGTTGTCATCTTCTACAGTAAAGGTTTTCAGCATCCCGTGATCAGCCGGATCGGGTATTTCTGCAATCCAGGCATAATCTCCCGGCTCCAGGCTTGCATGGAAATAAGCTGTTGCTCCTTCTGTCATCTCCATGGAGCCGCCCTTAAATTCCGCTCCTCCAGGGGCGCGGTCAACCAGACTTCCCGGTTGTCTCCAGTCCATCCAGGCTGCCAGCTCACTTAAAAGCTCCTCATCATTTTTATCACTTAATTTGACCAGTTGAACATTATGTCCGAGAAGATGGGCATAGATTTCCTGGTCTTCGAAAATGATTTCAAAAGTATGACTCCCCGCACTCAATTCTTCATCATGCTGAATCCCATTGGTTGAAGAGATCGTCATGCTAGTTGTGGCAACCGGTTCTTCTGCACCTGATTCTTCACCGGTTACGGTCAGTAGTTCAAGCATACCGATGTAAGAATGAAACACCTCATTTTCATCTTTCACATAGCATTCAACTACATAATTACCCTGTTCAAGATACACAGTTGTTTGGCTTGTTCTGCCGGCAGCCGTAAAACCCGGACCACCCATTGGTGCAGCACCCGGGTCAAAAAACCAGGAGGCATTTTCCATAATAGAGCCTACCAGGTTATTCGTAAACTCTTCGTAATTGATCTCTCCATTTACATATGGATTAAACTCTGTTTGAAAAGGTTCTGTAACCCCCTTGAACCAGTAATCAAGTAAAGGGTCACCGGCTTCTTCGGCTGCTTCAATGCCTTCATTTGGAACTTTATAGATGACAAAAAAGTGATCTACGGGCGAAGCATTTGTAAACTCAAAAGTCGTCCAGCCTGATGAGATTTCATGGGTGTTCATATCAAATAGATGCAGGTTTTCTTGGTGGTCGTGCATAGCTGTTACTTCTACTATATTCTCAATAACTGTGTCGGCCGGGATATTGTTCTCATCACCACAGGCTGAAAAAAGCATGAAACACATCAGAGTAGATATCAGAGTAAAAGTGAATGTTTGTGGGTAAAATGTTGAGTAGTTCATTGGGTGATTTAGATTAAAAAATAAATGTTATAAGTGAGCTAACTATTCCATTCAAATTATAAATAGCATGAGTTTCCGAATTCGGAAATCCCATGCTATTTTATCTTGATTAGCGTCTGCCGCGTTGTCCTCGTCCGGCAGCTTCACCCCGGGGAATATTAAATACCTCCAGCATCTGGTTCGAATGCGGATCGGGTATCTCAGAAACCCATGCGTATCGTCCCGGCTCAAGCTCCACATGGAAATATCCATGGCTGCCTGCTGTCATGGTTTGAACTCCACCAAGAAATGTGGCAGGGCCCAGCGAAGCACTACTACTGGAAACAAGTCCGTCCGGGTCCATCCAGTTCATCCATTTGCCCACTTCGGCTACACTTGTACCTTTGTCCATTCGTATGAGGTGGACATCGTGACCAAGCAGATGATCATAAACGATTTGATCCTCAAATGTAACTTTAAACGTATGTTCACCGGCGCTTATGTGGCGATCGAATTCAATACCGTTTGAGGAAACAGTCACTTCACTGGTGTATGCCGGTTCTACTGCACCTGATTCTTCATCGGTTACGGTTAGAAGTTCAATCATATTGAGATATGAGTGAAAATCGCCCACAGCGTTCTTTACATAACACTCCACTATATACTCTCCTTCTTCAAGATATACCGTGGTTTCAGTGGATCTCATTCCACCAACAAAACCGGGGCCGCCATTAGGTAAAGCTTGTTCAAACCAATATGGGAAGAATGAATCTGCATATTTGGTAGGAAGATTATCAAAATTCAACTCTTTATCGGGAATCAGAGTGTCCATAAAAAACTGGAACGGATTGGTGACATGCTGAATCCAGTAATCAAGAAGCTCTGTTTCATCATCGGCAGCCCCATCAAAAGCGCCCTGTGGCACTGCGGCCATATACGCAAAGTGCGTTGAGTGGGAATCGTTGATAAGTCTGAAAGTAGTCCAGCCGGAGGGGATTTCGTCTTCAGATAACTCAAAGATGTAATCGGCTCCCTCGTGTTTTGCAATAATTTCAACAACATTTGGGCTGCTGTGGGTAGCCAAACTGGGTTGAGATTGTATCTCATTGTTTGATATTATTGCATCAGGAGAAGTGCTCAGATTTTCACTACAGGCAGTAAATAAAAATACAACTGCCAGCGTTGCAAGAAATGGCTTCAAGATTATTTTAGTTTGTTTATTTGATTTCATAATTACCCTTATTTTAGTCTATAATTCAGATTACAACTCAAGTATACGGTGGCTCTCTTTGTTCACTCCGTTTTATGTATTAGATTGTGATCTAAGACGAATTATTTTGCATTATGATTGATCTTAAAATTCTTGGTCCGGTTGAGCTTAGAGGAGAAGATGGAAACCTTGAGCACTCATTTCTTGCAGGACCAAAACGGCTCGCTCTACTGTCGTACCTGATTCTAAACCGGCCCCGCGGCATGCAGCGGAGAGATCGTGTTCTTCCGTTATTATGGCCGGAAAAGGGACAAAAGAGTGCCCGAAATTCCCTGAGTAACCTGTTGTATCATATCCGGAAAACACTGGGAGATGATATCCTTATTACCAGGGGAACAGAGGAATTAGGGATTGATACCACAAAATTTAAGTGTGATGCTCTTGAATTCGAGAAGCAGATCGAAGAAAGCAACATGCTGAAAGCAGTTAAACTCTATCGCAGCGATCTGCTTGAAGGGTTGCATGTGCCGGGAACCTCGCCGGATTTTGACCAGTGGATTGAACAAGAGCGAGAAAGGTTTCGGGAAGGGTATGGCAGTGCACTGGAATCACTTGCTGAAAAAGATGAAAATCGTGGTAACCTCAAAGAAGCTGCCAGGTGGTATACCAAAAAAAATCAGGAATTTCCTTATGATACACGTGTTGTAAAACGAATGATTGAAGTACTCGCAGCATCGGGTAACAGGGCGGAAGCACTTCGAAAAGCGGATCAGCACGCGGAGTTACTCCAGCAGGAACTGGGCATCGATCACCAGGAGATCAAGAATGAGCTGACAAAAAATCTTGAAAAAGCCTCATTAAAAATGAGGCATACGGAGACGGATAATGGTCAGATAAGAGAGCATCTTGATTTCAAATCCGTAGTCATATTGCCTTTTGAAGAACTTGGTAAGCACGAAGATACATCAAACTTTGCCGGCGGGCTCCACAATGATCTTCTTACGAGGCTATCCGGTGTTTCAGCACTACATGTCATTTCACGAACTTCCATATTACAGTATCGGAAAACATCAAAAAATATATCGCAGATTGCCGAAGAACTCGGTGCCGGGACGGTTGTTGAAGGAAGTATCCAATTCAGAAGCGGCCGGATGAGATTAAATATTCAGCTTCTTGATGTTGAAAATAACAGACATATTTGGGCGGAAACTTACGACAGGGAGTTTACGGCAGAACATTTTTTTGATATTCAAAGTGAACTGGCATTAAAAATTACAGACAGCCTGAAAGCCCGGCTTACACCGGGTGAAAGGAAACGTGTGGCAGAATGGGCACCTACGGATGATCTTGAAGCTCACCGGCTCTACACTTACGGCCGAAGGCAGCTTGATAAACGTACAGGGAAAGGGATGAAGCGGGCTATGGAATATTTTCAAAGTGCTGTTGAGCAAGATCCTGATCATGCATTGGCCTGGGTGGGACTTGCGGATACTCTTGCACTACAGTACGATTATGGCCATGCAGATAAGGAAAAAACTCTGCCCCGTGCAGAAGAGGCCGTTAACCGCGCGCTTGAACTGGATCCCAATCTGGCTGAAGCACACGCCTCTCTCGGGTTGCTTTATTCAAACCGGCACCAGGGATCAGCTGCTATCCGGAAACTGAAACGTGCCGTGGAACTTCAGCCGAGTTACGTTGAAGCCCACAACTGGCTCAGCTGGAATTACCAGCTTTTGGGCCAGCCCGTAAAAGCCCTTGAAAGTGCGAAAAAAGCCGTGAATTTGAACCCTCTGTCACCGGAATCGGTCAGTAATTTATCGGCTTCATATCTGTATAACGGTTATTCTGAAAAAGCTCTATCAGAAGCTCTTCGTGGTATTGAACTTCAGTCCGATTGGGAAACAATGGCTTTTTACCATGGATTGGCTCTCTTTAACCTGGAAAGATATTCAGAAGCAAAATTAGTATTGAAGGGCTTGTCAGCTCCCTGGGCCGGTAACGGACCACTCGCCACATTGGCTTTATCCCATGTAATGTCCAATGAAATGGATGAGGCCGATGAAGTCATGGCTGAATTGAAAGAAAAAGGAGACGTTTTCTCCACAGGCTTGATTTATGCTGCTCTTGGGGATATAGACACGGCACTGGATCTCTTTCAACGGGTTAAATACTGGGACGATTGGGAAACACTATCCATTCATCATCTATACAGTGATATTTTAAAACCGGTAAAAAATGATCCACGGTATAAGGTAATTCGCAATAAAGTTGAAAAAAGCAGGGGGTTAGAAAATGTAGAATTCATAAATATTTCGAAACCTGATGAAAAGTCTGTTGCTGTTCTTCCATTCACCGACTATATGAAAAAAGGTGAACCGTCGCCATTTTCCGAAGGAATTCAGAATGATCTTATCACAAAATTATCGAGGATTGATGATCTCACAATTATCTCTGCTGATTCAATAAGGCGCTTAAGCTTTGATGAAATTTCCATTGAAGAAATGGCCCTTAAATTAGGAGTGGGAACAGTGATTAAAGGAGGTGTCCAACAAATTGTTGGTCGTATTCGACTGACTATACAATTGATTGATGCAACTACCGAACAAATAAAATGGGCTGAAACCTACGACAGGGAACTCACTGCTGAAAATCTTTTCAATATCCAGAGTGAACTGGCTGAAAAAATTACAGGAAGTCTGCAGGCTGAATTGACGTCCTCTGAAAAGAACCTTGTAGATGAACGGCCGACTGAAAACCTGGATGCTTATCTTTTATACGTACAAGGCAGATCGTATCTAAGCCAGAGAACAGAACAGAGTATATTTAAATCGCTAAATCTTTTCCACGATGCGGTAAAGAAAGACCCAACATATGCCAATGCATGGGCAGGCCTTGCGGAAGCTCTTTTGCTGATCAAATGGTACAGGTATTCTACAGAAGATGAGTTGAATGATCCAATGGAAGCAATCCAAAAAGCGCTGGAATTAAATTCCGAACTGGGAGAAGCGTATTGCTCATTGGGAATATATTATTCTTATCATCAGAACGGACCGGATGCGATCAAGGCACTTGAGAAATGTATTAAACTTCAGCCAGGTTATTCGGAAGCTTACAACTGGCTCGGCTGGTTAAAAATGATCATGGGCGATCCGGCCGGTGGTCTTGAACCGGCTGAACATGCAGCGAGGCTTGATCCGCTATCACCCTATACGAGAGTATTTCTTGCTGTGGTATACCTGGCCAATAATAAATACCGGGGAGCCCTGAAAGAATCAATGAGTGCAAGAAAAATCCGGCCTGAATATGGTCTTTCACATTTTGTCGAGGGATTGAGTCTTTATCACCTTGAAAAATATCCCGAGTCAGAGTTTGCCCTTCAGGAATCTTTGAAACTTGAAGGCTCAAACGGATCACCAATCAAAAACGAAGCGTATGCAACCTTAGCCCTGACAAAAACTGCGAATGGCAATCACCAGGAGGCTCGCAATCTTCTCGAAAATATGAAAGACAATGAAGACTATTTTTGTGCAGGATTGGTGGAGGCTGCATTGAATAACTATGAAGAAGCACACAACCTCTTTGGAAAAGTAGAAGAATTTGGCGCCTTTACAACACCGATGTGCCGCTACTATTTTCCCGATGTCCTGGATCCCGTCCGGAAGGATTCACGGTTTGATGCGCTGATTAAGAAGATGAATAAGAGTTGGAAAGCATAAAGCGGGTCGCCGACCCGCTTTTCATGAATTAAGCAAAGGAAAAAACTACGCGAGATGCCTTAAGGGGGAATCTTTCTGGACAAAAGACGGGTATTAATATGATCTCCTATTGAAAAAAGAGCATGAAGCCTTACCCTCAGTTACAGGTTATTCTGATTATTTAATAGTCGGGATTTCGCATTTTCAATATCTACGGTAACCTCAATAGAGATGATCTATCCTCCATGACTAATATTACTTATGGAGTAATCGCAATCTCAGTTCTATCGTGCTTTCACCTATCCGGTAGATTCAGAAGCAGTGTTGAACTCTCCCGTTCATAAGACCATACCATTTTCTGCTCCTCATTATCGTGTGATTCAGTTATCATTTCACCATTTAGCTCCACTGATTTAGGATAACCGGTGTGCATAAAACGGAGTTTATACGATCTATAATCATTCATTCCGCTGTACTCTTGCTGCCCGCTCCTATTGTCAAACGAAGCTGTCCTGCAACTTCGTTATACCTGAACATAGTTTTTGACGCAATAGACTGCTAACTATTCACGCTCCTAAATGGCAACTCTAAGTTCCGCATCTTTCTCATAAAATATCTCCCACTTCTCTTTTGGGTCGGGCTGGGTGAGAAGTGATGCAGTTATTAAAACAGCGATGGAAAGCCCGGCAGCGGGAAGCATGATATAATCGAACGGAAGGAACAAGTGGTTCAGGTTCAAAAGAGTTGATTACTGTAATGAGAACGGTTAATCCCATACTTGTAGCTATAGATGCCGCACCGCCTGCAGTTGTTACGCGTTTCCATAAAATGCAGCGAGCAGTGCAGGTATAAGGCCGGCGCCGATTATCGTATAGGTGGTAGAGGTCATATCGAGAGTGGTGCGGAACTGCGTGAACAGCAGCAAGGCTACAATTACAAGCGCGAGCACCATCAGTCTTTGAAATAATATAATCATCTTTTATGAAGCTTTGAGATTGATAAACCGCTGATAGAATGCTGATGTTACAGTAAAAATAGTTGTTGATAACGAAAATGCTGTCACGGAGATCAAGGAGAACATCAACATAATTATTGCTAAAATTCGTATTGATGCAGATTCTGAAATTATAGTTTTGAATGGCAGGTCTTTCAATGAAATTCGCCACGATTCCTCCGGCGATTACGATTTAATCTTTATGGGTTTGGCATTTCCTGATGATAATTTTGCGAGCTTTATCAAAAAAATCCAGGAACAATTAAAAAATCTGCCCACTATAGCCATGGTACTTGTGGGAGTGGAACTTTCCTTCGGCGAAGTGTTGATGCAGCAGGGTCAGTAACAGGAAGATGGACAAAAAAAACGGCGGCAAAAATCTGTTCTATGCCCATTAACCTTCTATTGTAGGCGCTTTAACTAAAATATTTTAAATAAAAAAAGCGACCACAACATTTAGCTGTGATCGCTTAAGAGACATTAATGAATATCGAACAGTCGATTACTCAAATATGTATTTGAACTCCACGTAATTATAATCAGATGCCGTGAACGTAAATGTGCTTTCAGCACTGATATCCGCCACTAGCTCGTTGCCATTATCATCTAACAGACTGAGTGTTCCCTCGAATTTTTCATCATCGATTATCCAACTCAATGTCAGTTCGTCTCCGCTTCCGGATTGGTAAAAAAGTATCCAGCTGACTTCTTTCTCTGAGGAGCTCCTGAAATCGCCAAAGAATTCATCGCTGTCCCGCTCAAAATAAGCGTGCAAAGCATCTTCGGGCGGAGATGGCGGAGCTTCCTCATCCAAGTCTGCTGGGTTAGCTACTTGGCCAAATGCAAGATCGAGTTCATTTGATTGGTCAGATACTGTCAGGTCAATCTTATATACGGATCTCATATCTCTGAAATGAGCTGTAATGGATGTGTTCTGCTGAATGTTAAATGAGAGTGGATTATCTGTTGAACTGATATCACCAGTCCATTCCACAAATTCCCAATCCTCATTTGCTGTGGCGGTTACCGATACATTGCTGTCTTCATCATACTGGCCCGATGAAGGAGTGACACTACCGCCTTCATCAGGAGATGTGTTTACTATTAAATTATACTGTGAAACCGGAGGATCTGTCTCTCCGTCGTTACTATCGGTTGAACCGCAACCACTCACGCCGATGATAAGGCCGGCTACAATGATCCATACATATATTTTTATTTTCATCGCTCTATTTAATAAGGGTTAATTTTTGAATGCCGGAAAAATCATTAGTTTGCATGCGAAGGAAATAGACGCCGGAAGACAAGCCAGAAGCATCAAACTGTATAGTGTATGTTCCCGGCTGCTGCACCTCATTCACCAGGGTGGCTACGCTTCTGCCAATGATATCGTATACCTGCAATGAGACTGGCGCACTTGTAGAAATCTGATATCTAATTGTGGTTGTCGGATTGAAAGGATTTGGATAGTTCTTCCCAAGCTCGGTTTTCATGACAACTTCCTCAGCTGATATTTTTACAAGATATAACTGATCATACTCCTTTTGTATCAGCCTTGTTTGTCCCGGCTGAAGATCAATGAACTCACTGTTTTGGCCATTATTAGCGATTAATCGGTAATTGTGATTGGCATTGCGCTCATTTTTAATCAGTTCCACTTCGATCGGATAGCTTGTGGACGTCAGATTTAATTCAACGGTTTTATGATCACTTAAACGGAAACCATCTGCCGTTCGAATGTCCAGGGCAGGAGCCGGCGCCTTGGGAGGAAGCAGATAAGTGAGTTTTTCTCTTTCAGGGATTGGCATTGCGGAATAAAAAATCGACTGTTCTTTATTGCCTGATCGGAAAGTGATTTGATTTAATGGTTGCTGTTCTACAGGTACATCATATTGCCACAATTTGTCTGCAGAGGCATTCGAAGGAGTGAGAGATAATTCGATCTGTCCTTCATTCTGAGCAAAAATCCAATAACCGCTATAAGGAGACAGACCCTCCGCTTCTATATAAATCTTCTCTGACGAATCGTAGCTATAGAGAGGAGTGCCGGCCAGTATTCCAGCCGGATCTTTTATGGCTGATGCTTCTACCGAGTCAGCCATTCCTCCGATCAGGTTCCAGCCTTCATTAAGGTCTATGAGTGACTCCACTATTCCCGAACCTCTGAAAGCGATGCTTGTTTCTTCATTACTCTTAATCCAATATCCCGAGCTTGAAGAGAGCTCGTCTGCGCGAGTATAAGCACCTTCAAACCCAAAAAGAGATACCGGTCCATCAATTTCAGTGTCCTCGGATACAGCTGAGCTTAATAGTCTCCAGTCATTTTTAACCATTAAAGTGTCGTTAACATAACTGGAAAGATTAGAAAAGCTGCTTTCCAAGCCCCGGCTGCTAAAGGCTTTAACCGAGAAAAATGTAGTTTCATCGTTATCTGTCTGGTAGCTGGTAGTTTCAGGGTCAACCGTATCCAGCAAGCTTAGATTTCGTGAGTTGTTTCCCGAATAGATCTGGTATGAATCAATAGCGACATTCATAGACGGATTCCAATTCAGTAGAGGCGCGGCATTTTCCATCGCCGCTGCAATAAGGTTTTCCGGAGCCTCAGGCGGAAAGTTTTCAGAACTGTAAGTAGTGAAATGGGATGCGGCTTTACCACCGGCAGTTTTAAAATTACCACCGATAAATAAATCATTAACACCTCCGTAAAGAGTAGAGATAGTATCATTTGTTCCACTGCCAATTCCCTGCCATTGGTTTCCATCCCATCTTGCGATTCTGTTAACAGCGGTTGTACCTATTTGAGTGAACATTCCAGCAGCAATCAAATCTCCCTGAAATCTGGCCAAAGAGAATACAAAGAAATTAAAAGGCTCTCCAATGTTTGACCACTGAGATCCGTTCCAGCTTGCTATGTAATTAACTGTAGTTGTACCGTCGGCTGTTCCTGTAAACCAACCCCCGACGATCAATTGACCGTTATTAACCTCCAAAGCTTCAACCCTGTTGTTAAACCCACTTCCGAGACTGGACCATTGACTGCCGTCCCATTTTGCAATGTAACTTAATGATGTTGAGCCGCTTAGTGTGAACCATCCACCAGCAATCAAATTGTTATTATAAATTTCAAGAGAGACAACTCTACTATTAAACCCCTCTCCCAAAGCTGACCATTGACTGCCGTCCCAGCTTGCTATACGATTAACTGTAGTTGTTCCGTCTGCTGTTTCTGTAAAATTACCCCCGGCGATCAACTGACCGTTATTAACCTCCAAAGCATAAACAACTTGGTTAAATCCACTTCCAAGATTGGACCATTGATTACCATCCCAGCTTGCTATGCGATTAACTGTAGTTGTTCCGCTTTGGGTAAAAAATCCACCGGCAATGAGCTGATTATCATAGACCTTTAGAGAAAAAACCCAGCTATTAAATCCTTCCCCTGCGGGTTGCCACTCCGATCCATCCCATCGTGCAATATAATTTATGGGTTTGCTGCCCGCCGCTGTGAATCTTCCGCCTACATATAAATCACCTTCAAAAATTATCGAAGAGTAAACCTGGTTATTAAAGCCTAAACCGTGTTCATAGCTTACACTTTCTAATGCTAAAGTCTGACCCTCATCGATTTGGATGATGTTCTTATAATTTCCTTCTATGTTTAGAAAATCACCACCAATGATGAGTTTCTCATTAAAATCCACAACAGTGTTCACTTGACTCTGTACGTCAATTGGAATATCACTGATTGAAATCCATTGATTACCATCCCAGCTTGCTATGCGATTAACTGTAGTTGTTCCGCTTTGGGTAAAAAATCCACCTGCATACAATTCTTCATTAAAAACATGTAGAGTCAAAACAATACTATTAAAACCGTCTCCCAAAGCTGACCATTGACTGCCGTCCCATTTTGCAATGTAACGTAATGATGTTGTTCCGCTTTGGGTAAAAAATCCACCTGCATACAATTCTTCATTAAAAACATGTAGAGTCAAAACAATACTATTAAACCCCTCTCCCAAAGCTGACCATTGACTGCCGTCCCAGCTTGCTATACGATTAACTGTAGTTGTTCCGTCTGCTGTTTCTGTAAAATTACCCCCGGCGATCAACTGACCGTTATTAACCTCCAAAGCATAAACAACTTGGTTAAATCCACTTCCAAGATTGGACCATTGATTACCATCCCAGCTTGCTATGCGATTAACTGTAGTTGTTCCGCTTTGGGTAAAAAATCCACCGGCAATCAAATTGTTATTATAAATTTCAAGAGAAAAAACCAAGCTATTAAATCCTTCCCCTATGGATTGCCACTCCAAGCCATTCCATACGGCAATATTTCTCATTATTTGATTGCCATTCCGAATAAAAGAGCCTCCTGCTACTAAATTACCCTCAAATTCTAAGAGGGTATAGACTGGCCCACTAAATTCTGAATCGGCTGACTCCCATTTAGATCCACTCCACTTTGCAAATCGGTATAATTGGGTTTTTCCATTATACCAGGTGAAATCGCCTCCTATATAAAGTTCATCATTAAATACAACCGACGTACGAATTTGTCCATTGAAACCACCTTCAAAAAATCTGTGATCATATTTATCATCTTCCTCATATGTATTTAAGTCCATTATCAGGTTTGAATTTTCGAATGGTTCCTGTCCATCGTGAAAATCCCGAATCAAGAGATCTATCTCTTCAATTGACATTATCTGATCGGTTAGCAGATGCTGAATAAGAGCAGGATCAAGTATGCCTTTATTCTCTTCTATTAGCATGAATACTTCCGAATCGATGTACTCTTTGACTTGTTGTTGTGCGACACCCTTGGTGTTTATTATAGCTGATAATATTAGAACAGCAGGTAATATCTTAATTATTTTTGGTATGTAGCTTCTCCTTTTCATAACTCTTATAATTTTATTAGTTGATGTGTTACTTCATTCTGCTTTAAAAATTTTTTTCAGCAGAATGAAGTAGTTGAATAGGAGGGTTGAGAGATAAAAAAAAGATTTAAAATTTTTCACTCTCTTCTTTTTTCCAAACCAACATCGATATTCAACATGCTCCTACATGCTGAAAATCACTTTGGTGATGTATGTGCTTTTCCCCTTTAAAGCCGGGTTCACAAATAATATGCGTAGTTTTTACAGGTATTGTATCATTTATGTAGATTTTTTTTTGAATCTCTCTTTTTTGGAAATCACGGGATTGTAAAATGGATGAATAAACCTTTATTAATAAATCATTAAAAAGAAATATCATGTATGAATATTCATTTCCGCCAAAAAAAAACTGACCGTTATTACCTAAATTCTTTAATTCCTTCATCCAAATTCCCCTTCTTCTTATAAAAACGGGCTCACTTCTCTTTTGGATTGGATTGGATAGGGTGAGAAGTGACACCACGATCAACAGCACGATGGAAAAGGCCCATAGCGGGAAACACGATGTAGTCGAAATGAAGATGAAATATTTAAAGTTATTGAAGAATAGGTTGAAGTTCAGATTGCCGGTGATCAGTTCCGGGCTTAGTTTTCACTCGCACAGCCATTGGGCGGGCTGCTGCTTTAAGTCTTCGGTAAACCGAATGTGTTTGCGTTTATCACAATGGCGGTTGTTGGTTTTTCGTTGAGCCGCCTCCGGGCGATACTCGTTTGCATAGCGACCAAGGGTTGGACATTGCAGAAAAGTTCTTGCGAGATGGTGGACTTGTTCACTCCGATAATTTCAGTAATTTTACTTTTTGAGTGGTCCCGTCCAGCAGAGCTTTAATCTTATGACGACCTTTAAGGTCAAGTTGTTTGTATTTTTGCATAGTAACACGAATATAAGCCGTTTGGCCGAAAACCCTGAGGGCACGCCCCTCAGGGTTGCTTTTTCGCGTTGCACTTATTACTTGAACTCAGGAAATGAATTGGCCCAAATTATTTTGGAACAGAAACCCACAAGTTTCCGGTAGAACCAAATTTTAAAAGTTAATATATAGCAATTTGCAAACTTATCATGAGTCATGATATCGCCTGATTCAATGAAAGCATAAACGTTTAAAACGAATTATTTAACCAGCATTAATTTTCGGGTCTGAATAAAATCACCTGCCTGCATTCTGTATAAATAGAGGCCACTGGCCAGCTGTGAACCATCAAAGGTAATTTCATGATAAC
>CAZXYQ010000020.1:0-31517 GCA_964644975.1 uncultured Rhodohalobacter sp. | reverse complement strand
TAGTCTCCCCTGCCAGTGTTTTTCTGACCCCGGCTACAGTTTCCCGGGGAAGGAAGTACGGCTTTAGCCGGGAGGGGGTCAATCAGATCGTGGTAAAAACCAATGAACACCGCTCTAAATTTCGCTTCGCGTTCAAAAGATGCGCCCCTTGCTAGGGGAGACTTCTTGATGGCTAATACAAAAGGATTATTAATTCAACTAAGGCTATGAGGTGCCTCACCGGGCAGCCAGCTCTTCAAGAAACTCTTTGAATGCCCTTGTATCGTATTTTGCCATCCCGGCTTTTTCCATGGCAATTTTACCATCTGGAGTAATCACATAGGTGGTAGGCAGCAGATCGCTTGTGTAGACGCTGCGATCACGATTCCTGAAATGGTAGATTGGCATGTCCATATCCCGGCTCTTCATAAACCGTTCAGCGTCTGCAAAGTCTTCATCCATCGATACCAATAAAAATACGAATTCATCGCGATCTTTGTACTCTTCATAGAGATTCGCAATGCTTGGCATCTCAGCTATACAGGGCGGGCACCAGCTTGCCCAAATGTTTAGAAACACCACTTTCCCTTCAAACTGGGCCAGGCTTTGAATTCTGTAATCGCTGTCGGCAAAGTAGAATTCACTGCTCGCGTCCCGCATATCATCATAGTCAATCGACAGCGACGGAGTAATCAGACCTGTTGCCAAAAGCCCCCGCTGCATTGTCCCAATAACCTGAGTATGATAGCCGGTGAAATAGAGCGTTAATGCCACCGCAGCGATAAGTCCCCATTCAATGAAAGAGCGACGGGTAGATTTCTTTTTGTCGGTTGTTTCTGAACGATCGTTCATTTCGTCAGGGCCGGATGTTGATTTCAATTTTCTCTGAATCTCCCGCTTCTTTACGTAACGTATTCAGTGCCTGTCGAACTCTTTCGCTGATCTGCACAAACGATTTTGCTGCAGCTGAGTCGGGCTGAGATTCCACAACCGGTGTTCCGGTATCACTTGTATCGCGAATATTCTCCTGCAGAGCAATCTCTCCAAGAAACGGTACTTCGAGCTTTTGAGCCAGTTTGCGGGCGCCGTGTTTGCCAAAGATGTAATATTTTTTCTCCGGCATGTCGGGAGGGGTGAAATACGCCATATTTTCCACTATACCCAGCACAGGAACGTCCACCTTGCTGAACATCGCCACACCTTTGCGCGCATCATCAAGCGCAACTCTTTGAGGTGTTGAAACAATAACAGCACCGGACAGCGGAACAGTTTGTACAATCGTTAGCTGAATATCTCCGGTGCCGGGTGGAAGGTCCAGCACAAGATAATCCAGATCACCCCAGTGAACCTCCTGCATAAACTGTTTAACGGCGCTGGTAACCATCGGGCCACGCCAAATCATCGCCTGGTCGGTATCCACTAAAAAGCCCATCGACACAAGGTGGACGCCGTGCTTATACACAGGCACAAGTTTTTTATCTGTGGTAATGTTTGGACGCTCAGTAACCCCAAACATCGTTGGCACACTGGGCCCGTAAATATCGGTATCGAGCAGTCCCACGCTGTATCCCGCCTTCGATAGCGAAACGGCAAGATTCGCAGCAACCGTTGATTTGCCAACCCCACCCTTGCCGGAGGCCACAGCAATTATATTCTTCACTCCCGGCAAAGTTGGGGTGTTTTGAGGTTGTGCCTGCTGCTGATCTTTCCCTGAAGTATCTTCTCCGCCTTCAAGCTCACGCTTTTTCGAAATATTGATACCTACCGTTATATCGAGCACAGCTTCGGCATCAACATATTTATGAATAGTCTCAGTGCATTTTTTTTTCAAATCTGCAGCGAGTGGTTTATTTTCAGCGGGCATTTCCAGGGTGAAGGCTACGTATTTCTCCTGAACAATTAAATCCTGGATGAGGCCAAGGGTGATCAGATCTTTCTCGTAATCGGGATGAAGTACATGTGTTAATGCAGTTAGAATCTGTTCTTTTCGTATCGCCATTAGTTTTGCTTGTGTGCTTTTGTTTATTAAAATTCAAAATAAGGAATAACAGGCCCTTTTTAAACGACTATCGGTAAACTTTGGTTCGTCCGAATCTTATCTGCAAACCTTATCAACTCCGGCGGTATCGGGATTTGTGATCGATCAATATCATCTGTTTACTTAAGTGTAAAATTGGTTAACTTTTAATTTTGGGTTTAAACCGATATTTGGTCTGCCGTTTTAGCAAAACGTTTGGCCTATAATCATGAAATTTTACATTGAATCGGGTTCAAAGCTGTGAACAGAGTACTCTGAATCTACTAAAACGGAACAGATTCAGACTATATCTACCGATATGATAGTTAATCGTAATTACAAATTAGGAATGGCACAACGCACAGTATTCTATTCGAAACACAAAGAAGCAGGCGCAAAGATCATCGATTTCGGGGGATTTGATATGCCGGTTCAATACGCCGGAATTAAACAGGAACATCAAGCCGTTCGTAAAAAAGCGGGTCTCTTCGATGTTTCTCATATGGGTGAATTTTTTGTGAGCGGCCCGGAATCACTGAAACTGATTCAAAAAATCACCATCAACGACGCTTCCCGGCTAACTCCCGGAAAAGCTCAATATACGGCAATGTGCTACGAAGATGGGGGTATAGTAGACGATCTGCTGGTCTATATGCTTGATGATGAGCACTATATGCTTGTTGTAAATGCATCAAATATTGAAAAAGACTGGAACTGGATCACCGAAAACAACAATACTGAAGCCCTGCTTGAAAACCGTTCCGCTGAAATCGCGCTTCTGGCCCTTCAGGGACCTGAATCCATTCGAATTCTCGAAAAATTGGTTAGTTTCGACCCGAACGGTATCGGCTTTTACTCCTTTACCACCGGATCGGTTGCGGGTCAGGGTGGCGTAATTATCTCCGCAACGGGATATACGGGAGAAAAGGGGTTTGAACTCTACATCGACACTGAAAAAGCAGATCCATTAGCGATTTGGGACAAAATCATTGAAGCGGGATCAGAACACGGACTTGAGCCCGCAGGCCTTGGCGCACGCGATACCCTGCGTCTCGAAATGGGTTTTGCGCTCTACGGAAATGATATTACCGCAGACACTCACCCCCTGGAAGCGCGGATGGGATGGCTAACAAAGATGGACAAAGACGGTTTTATAGGTAAAGATGCGTTGCTTAAGGCAAAAAAAAGTGGACTGGAAAGGAAATTAATGGGGTTCGAGATGGATCAACCCCGCAAGGTTCCCCGATCAGGATACAAAATTTTTAACAACACCCAGGAAGAGATCGGATTTGTCACCAGCGGAACACAATCTATAACTCTCGGTAAAGGTATTGGAATGGGCTATTTAAGTCTTCCACATACCGAATCCGGTTCGGCTGTCCTGATTAAAATTCGAAAAGAACTGGTTCCGGCTACCGTTTCTAAGCCACCTTTTATAAAAAACAATTGACAGCTACGATGGCAAACTTAAAGACATTAGACGTATTTTTTTCCTCTCAGTCATTTCATGAAGAGGAACTTCGGAAAAAAGTGGTTGTAGTAATCGACGTACTCAGGGCCTCTTCCACCATTATTACAGCATTAAAGAATCATGCAAAAGGCATTATTCCTGTAGAAGATATGGGTGAGGCGAGCAGGATATCGCAAAGCGTAGATTCTGACAATATTCTGCTTTGCGGTGAAAAAGATGGTGTCAAAATCGAAGGGTACGATCTCGGCAACTCTCCATTTGAATACTCTTCGGAGGTTGTAAAAGATAGAACGTTAATTTTCAATACTACCAACGGTACGAAAGCAATAAAGAAAGCTGTGGGTTCAGCCGAGCTGTACGTGGGAAGTTTTTTAAATTTATCAACTGTGGTGCACACCCTGAACCAGGAACAGAAGGATATTGTGCTCGTCTGTGCGGGCTGGCGCGGACGTATGTCCATTGAGGATCTTCTGTTCGCCGGAAATATCATCTACAACATTGGGAATGGACAGCTCCCGGGCGACGCGCGCGACGGTGCTAAAGTTGCATATGGTTTGTACGATAAATACCGCAACAATATTTCTGATGTTATTCACAGCTCTAACCACGCCGTTCGCCTCAAAGAGATCTCCGACGATAAGGATATTGACTACTGCGCACAGACTGACATTTGCGACATTTTACCCGTACTGAACGACGGGATTATCACCAATCTTTATGGCTAAAAAAAGATCTACTACTTCGTTTTTGAATAATTTCGACACCACCCGTAAACTGGAGGTTGCCGGAATTTTAATTATTTCGGTTGCCGTTTTGCTGCTGCTGAGTATCGCATCATACAACCCTAACGACTATGGTGTTGTGCAGTCGATGAGCTCAAGCGCCATCTTTTCCGTAGACCAGGGGCCCGCTCTCAATATCAACAACTGGCTGAGCGTGATTGGAGCATACATTGCGCACCTTCTGGTTCACACTCTCTTCGGCTACACGAGTATTTTTCTACCGGTGATAATCGCCTCACTCGGATGGTATCTCTTCAGGCAAAAAAGCATCCAGGATCTGGCCTGGCCAATGGCATATGGAGTTTGGGTAATGCTCTTGTTTTCAACCCTGTTTGGCTGGTTCCACAACGAACTTCAGCTGACAACCACTGTCTGGAGCGGTAACTTTGGCCTGGGTACTGCTGCCATACTTCAAAATATATTGGGCATCGGCTCTATCGTTATTCTAAGCGTTTTTCTTTTCGTGTCGGCACTGATACTTGTAGACCGGGATCTGCAAAAAACCATTGATACCTTTAAAGGGTGGACCGGCGGCATGCGCGAAAATATTGAAACCCGTAAAGAGGAGAAAAAGCGGAAGAAAGAACAGAAGAGAGAGCAAGAGCTCAAAGAGAAGAAAATTGAGCAGAAGCAGAACGCAGAAGCGGCTCTGAAAAATCAAAGCAACGAAAATAACTTTGCTGCCGAGCCTTCAAATTCTATAGATGATATTGTGGAGCGATCGCAGCAAGAAGATCTTGAACGGGAAAAGGAGCGAAAAAAACAGAGTGCCGAACTCGAGAAAAAGCCCCCAAGAGCAATTCTTGATAAAAGCGGTACTGATTTGTCTGAGGATGACGATGATGATGTTGAAGTTTCCGTATTTATTGGTGAGGGTGATGAAGAGGCCAGCAGCCGCGAACTGGATAGGCAGAATCGCAAAAAATCTAAGAATACGCCTGTTATCAAGTATAAATTTCCCGGTATCGACCTGCTCGATTCACCGCCCAACGAAGGCAATGAAGTAGATCTTGAGGAAATTAAGATCAACAAGAGAATTATTCTTGATAAACTCAAACGGCACAAAATTGAGATTCTGAGCATCAACGCCATTGTTGGGCCAACCGTTACTCTTTACGAACTAGAACCCTCACCGGATGTTAAGATCAGTAAAATTGAGAGCTACGCCAACGATCTGAAGATGGCTACCGCGTCTCACGGGCTTCGGATCATGGCTCCTATTCCGGGACGTTCTGCAGTGGGTATTGAAGTTCCAAACAGCTCCCGGGAAACTGTTTATATCAAGTCAGTTATTAATACAAAGAAGTTTGTAGAGACTGATATGAATCTGCCCGTGGCTTTTGGCAAGACGATCGAAAATGAGGTGTTCATGATAGATCTCACGCGAATGCCTCACCTGCTCATTGCAGGAGCAACCGGCTCCGGTAAATCAGTTGGAATTAATACCATTATTACATGCCTTCTCTATAAATGCCACCCGGATGATGTGAAATTTGTACTAATTGATCCTAAAAAGATTGAGCTCTCACTCTACCGGTATATACAGAACCACTATCTGGCGGTGCTGCCCGGTGCTGAAGAACCGATCGTTACAGATACAAGCAAGGCGCTCGAAACACTTGAAAGCGTTACTCATGAGATGGATGAGCGGTATGAGCTTCTAAAAATGGCGATGGTCAGGGATATTAAATCTTATAACGAAAAATTTAAGAATGGAGAGCTGGACGATGACCTCGGCCATCGGCATCTCCCCTACATTGTTGTGATTATTGACGAGCTGGCGGATTTAATGATGACCGCCGGTAAAAAGATTGAAGAACCGATCGCAAGGCTTGCACAGTTGGCGCGGGCTATTGGCATTCACCTGTGTGTTGCCACTCAGCGGCCCTCGGTCAATGTAATTACGGGAACGATTAAGGCTAACTTTCCGGCCAGAATTGCCTACCAGGTTGCTTCAAAGGTTGATTCCCGCACAATTCTCGATACAGGCGGAGCAGACCAGCTTGTAGGCCGCGGAGATATGCTGTTTACAAACGGCGCCGGTATGACACGGATTCAGAATGCGTATGTCTCAACAGAAGAGGTTGAAAGAATTACAGAGTTTATTGGTTCGCAACAAGGTTATAAGCAACCTTTTCACCTCCCCAGAGTAGAAGACGAAGAGTCGGGTATTCCCGACCCGCTCGATGATATCGATGATCTGTTCAAAGACGCAGCTAAAATCATTGTTCTTCATCAGCAGGGATCAGTGTCTCTTCTTCAGCGAAAACTGAAGATTGGGTACAATCGCGCAGGACGAATTATCGATCAGCTTTACAATGCGGGCGTTGTAGGACCTTACCAGGGCAGCACGGCACGCGATGTAAAGATAACCGAAGAGGATGAATTGGAGGAAATCTATGAAGAGCTTGGCCTGTAAATTATTGATGTTTATTTTCGCGGCAAGTACGGCACTTCTTTTTTCCGGCGGCGTGCATTCTGCTGCTGCACAGGATACTCCCGCTTTCGACCAACTGAAATCATCTTTTGAAAAGGGAAAGATCTTTAATTCTGATTTTTCCCATCGTTACGAAGACTCCTTCACCGGTGAAACGGATCAAAATGAAGGAATCATCTGGATAGGAAAGGAGCAGTATAAAATTGAGAGTTCAAACCAGGTGATGGTTGTTGATGGCGATATCTCAAGAGTCTATGACGGATCCAAGAATCGCATAATAATAAGTGATTATAGTGAGGAAGAGGACGATTTTGCCCCCTCACGAATGCTACAGGGAGTTGATGATAGCTACTCCGTTCAGGAATCGGCGCTGGAAAACGGCGGTACTGAAATTGTGCTCAGCTCCAGCGATCCCTTCTCAATATTTGAAAAAGTTACAATCTTGCTTGATTCAGAAGGTAACCCGATTGAGATCAGGGCACTCGATCAGGCCGAAAACATTCTTGTAACACGTTTTTCAGGCGGTTCTTTCACCGAGGCTGATGAAGATCTTTTTACCCTTGAAAGCCCTGAAGATGCCGAGCTAATCGATCTGCGATACAATACCCAATGAGTAAACGCGCCCTGAATGTTCTTATCTCGCTGATTGTGGCCGGACTATTTGTATGGCTGGCAGCCAGGAGCGTAGATCCATCAGAGTTTAAAGAGCAGTTTTCTGCAGTTACATATTATTGGGTCCCGGCATTTATTGTCGTTCTGCTGCTCAGCCACTACATGCGGGCGGAACGATGGAGACTACTATTGAGGATTGATGAGCAGAAAAAAGTGCCGCGATCCACACTATTTGCCGGTGTGATGTTTGGCTATATGATGAATAATATTATTCCGCGGCTGGGCGAGGTATCGAGACCGGTATATGTTGCAAAAAAACACGGCCTCAGTTCAGGTAACCTATTGGGAACCATTGTACTCGAAAGACTTATCGACATCTGCAGCATGCTCGTTTTGATGGGAGTTGTAGCCGTCACAATCAGTACCGATTTTGAACTTCTTGAACAGCTGCTTGGAATCGACGGCTGGACCTGGTACACCTATCTGATTCTGCCGGCCATTCTCCTTTTTGTGATCGTTTCGATCTGGTTCTTCTACAAAATATTAATCTACCTGGACCAGAACCGCTCCATATCAAATCCTCTGTTTAATAAGATCGTAAAAACGGGGCGGTCATTTGGCGAAGGAATGATTTCGATTAAACATATACGAAACTGGCCCGCTTTTTTACTTTTAACTGCCGGCATTTGGATTGGTTATATTGCAATGACTTACATACCATTCTGGATGCTGAACCTGCAGAGTGATTTTGGACTAACAATCCAGACGGCAATTGTGCTAACGGTGGTCTCTTCAATCGGTGTGAGCATCCCCACACCTGCAGGTATTGGTTCGTATCATCTGCTTATTCAGCAAAGCATGTGGCTGCTCTACGGAGTTCCGCTTGCAACAGCGCTTACGTTTGCCACCGTTGCACACGGGGCCTCAGTTCTTCTTATATTTATTATTTGCCCACTTGCGCTTTGGTTTGATAAATATCATACACTCAAAACAGGGCACGGACGTTGAAAAACCGGGAACTTATTATTCAGTTTTAGTACATGCTTATACTAAAGATATTAACATTCAAACTTCTCAAAAAGATATCTTATATATTCTCGCAAAATGAAAACTATCATAAGCTTAAATTCAGATATCGGTGCATATAGCTGAACAGAATGTTTGTTGTCTTGAAATTTACCTCTCAGCAGTGTTGAAGAACCTCGTTGAAAACAAATTACATTGTTAGAAATCCGGACTAAAAGAACGCCTGAAAATTCCTATTTTACTTTCCTGAACCTATTATTTTAAGATCTATGCAACGCACGGTCGTATCACTACTATTTTTATTCTGCCTGTTTGCCGCAGTCTCCCCGCATACTTATGCACAGGAGGCCGCTGAACGAACACAGCAAACGCTGCTTCCGGAAATTGATCCTCAGGATATTGAAATCAGGAGCCAGTTTCAGGCTCGCTTTCCCGGCCTGCGGAGACAGCCCATATTAGGATTTAATCCCAAACCCCGGGTTTTTCAGGTTGACCCAAACCGAACTCCATTTATTGAATCTGAGGAGGCCGTGGCTGCTTCTTTACCGGTTGGCGAACTCGACCGCCCCGATGCACCCGGCTACACACCTCTCTCGTACGCCAATCCCACTCGTGGTTTTGGACGACTGGGAATTGGCACGTACATAACTCCTGAGGCCGACATCTATATGATTCATGGACTTGGATCCAAAAACTGGATCTCAGGTAATCTTAGTCATCGATCCTCAAACGGCCACCTGGACGAGTTCGACAGCTCTTTCAGAAATTTTGATGCCACCGTAAGATCGCAGTTTCAGCTTACTGATCGCACTCAGCTTCGGCTCAATACAGGCGTACTATCGAATTTTAACTATCTCCCCCCCGACGAGGAGGAAGTTGAACCTCTGTCTGGAACATCCGCACGATCCAACTATTCCGGGTTTCGTTTTGGCGGAAACCTCAATCACAACCAAAGCTCAATCAGCGGATTCAGCTCATCATTTAACGGATATCTAAATCAGTTTGAAATTGAATCCGGCAACAGTCAAACCGTTGGAGGGAGTGCAAATGAGTGGGGTGGAAATATAAACACAAACTACTCCTGGGCTGGCCAAAGACTGGAAGAGGTTTTTTCCGCTCATGCAGGCCTCAGGTTAGGCGGAATTGATTTAATTGAAAGTGATAATGAGAACTGGAGTATCATTCAGGCCGGTGGCAGCTATGAAAGGCTTTTAAATTATCAGACCGAGATTAACGCATCTTTTGGCGGAGCATATGTTTCTGATGCTTTCGACGGCAGCACCTTTTACATCACCCCCGATGTTGAGGTAAGACACACCCTTTTCGACGGAATTGATGTACGCGGTCGGCTATCGGGTCAACCTGTACATCGATCCTTCAAGCAGTACCGCGAAATGAACCGGTTTATCGGGCTCACAGAAAATGTATCGCACCAGTATAACAGTGAACTTAGAGGCGAAGTGATTGCCGAGCCGTTAACCGGCACTATGTTTACCGGGGGAATACAGCTACAGCATATTCGCAATTACGCCTATTTTACCCGCAGCGAATCGACAATTATTTCATCAACCAATCCTCCGTTTCCTACTGAAGTTCGCACCGGTTATCGGCCAAATTTTGATAATGCCTCCTTTCTGAAGGTCTATGCATCTTTCTCTCAGCAGCTGTCCGCTGAAAAACTGTGGATTAATGCCGATGCATTTTGGCAAAGGCCGCGACTATCAGGAAATGAACGAATTCCGTATGTTGAGGCACTTGGTGTGAAAGGCTCTCTCTCCTTCCGGCCGATACGCGACCTGGTTGTGGAGGGGTGGGCAGATTTTACAGGCAGCAGGCATAATCCTGCCGGAGATGACCTCAGTTCCTTTTTCCTTTTAGGAACCCGGTTCGAACTTGCGTTAACAGGCAATGCCGGTATTTACGCAAAACTTTTAAATATAAATGATGTGAGCTACGAAATTTGGCAGGGATACGAAGAACGGGGCTTTCAGGCATACGTTGGCATCACCTATCTGTTTTAAGCAAAAGTAATGAAACCACTTTTTATAAAAAAACTAAAAGATATTGTTCGGGAAGAAATCTCCAGGGATAACCGCGTTGAAATTGACGGTATGGGCGTGTTTCGCAAAGTACACCACAAACAGACTCAAAAGAAGAATGATGACGGAAGTATCGTAATTCTGCCTCCCAGAGACTCCATTGAATTTAAACCTGAAATTAAGCCGCAAAATGACGATCAATAGAGAAAAGCTTATACAGCTTCTGGTCGAAAAAACGAATATGACAAAGAGTGAGGTGGAAGCCCAGCTCAATGAACTCTCCAAACGTATTCTTGATGCGGCCTATCGTGGCAAAGCACTCGAAATAAAAGGGTTTGGACTTTTTTATTTTGACGAAAAAGCAGAACTCTGCTTTAAACCATCCGAACAGTTCGACAGTGAGATCAACTTCCAATATGCAGGTATGGAACCGGTGGAATTAAAACCTCCCCAAAGAACTGTTCCAGAAAGTGAAGCAGAAGGTTCCGCATCAGTTGATAAAGATTCTGACAAAACCGGGAAAGAAAAGGAGAAGCCCGAATCAGAAGACGATGTATTTGGAATTGGCAAGACACTTTCAGCCAGCACCGAAGATAATGATGACGATCCACCATCTGAGCCTTTCGGAAGATTATTCCAGGAACCCTCCTCAGAAATTGAGCCTCAGGATAAAGATGAGGTGAAGAAAAAAGGTACTACACCAGGGAAAAAGGCACCAAAAACAGATCAGCCCAAAAAAGCGCGGAAAAAACGCAAGCGCGACCCAATGGCTACAATCATGATTGTGATCGTTGGAGTAGTTGTACTGGCCTTAGGCTATTTGCTCATAAGCGATTATCTTGATGCACCCGAACCTGATGCTGCAGAAACACCGCAGCAAGTCCAGGCCGAAGAACCGCCTGTGTCAGCAGAACAGGATATTACGGAAGCTGAGGAACCTATTGAACCGGAACAGGTAGAAGAGATTGGACCTCCTGCCGAAGAAAGCGACGTAATAGCTTCAGACGCACAACAGGACAACTACGGCCTCTACGGTAGCTATATGGAGATTTCAGAACCTGAATTTACCATTGTGATTCACTCAATGAGAAATGCAGGTCTGGCTGAAAGCATTGCCGAGGAACTCAGGCAAGAAGGATACCGGACAAGCGTTACACAAAGGACAGTGGATGACCGTGTCGTATACAGGATTGGAATAGGACAGTTTGAGTCAGTCCAATCCGCTATGGCCGAAGCAGAAACACTGCCCGAACCCTACAGAAACCAGAACTTTATACACCGTTTACAGTAAATATCATCTACATGAAAATTATCTTAGGAATGTTCTTCCAGGCTACTGAGGCAGATACCCTGGCACAAATGCTCGACGACGATACGTCAATGTCTTTTTTCGAAATTCTGGCTCAGGGCGGAGTATTAATGATTCCGCTCTTTATATTATCTGTGCTTGCCATTTATGTGATTGCTGAACGCTGGCGAACACTTGAAAATAACAAGATGGATATAGCAGCCATGCTCAATAACATCGAATCTCTGTTAAAATCGGGCAGCCAGCAACGCGCCATTCAATACTGCGAAGAGTTCGACAAACCTCTTGCCAGGATATTGAAAGCAGGAATTCGCAGGCTCAGCCGCCCCATCCGCGATATCGAGGAATCGATTCGGAATGCAGGTAAAAAAGAAATTTTTATGCTTGAAAAAAGGATGAATTGGCTCGCAACTATTGCCGGTGTTGCACCGTTAATAGGATTCACAGGGACCGTTACCGGTATGATCCGAGCTTTTATGGACATACAATCGCTGCAGGGTAACGTAAATCCAAGCGTTCTTGCCGGTGGTATCTGGGAAGCGTTGATAACAACCGCCGCTGGCCTGATTGTCGGTATCATCGCCTATGGCTTCTATAACTTTTTATTAGGGAAGATCAACAGGATGATTTTTGAACTGGAGAATGCATCGGCTGATTTTATCGATCTGCTGCAGGCTCCATCGCGTAAAAAGAAAGAGGATTAGAACATGGATTATCGTAAAGACAGCAAAAAGATGGAGCCGCTGACGATGTTTTCTCAATCGTCGCTGACTGACATCATTCTGTTGCTTCTGATCTTTTTTCTGCTAACCTCTTCATTTGTGTCAAACTTTGGCATCAGGGTTAATATTCCGCAGGCTGAAGCCGGAACCACAACTGAAGCCCTTCAAATTTCTGTGGCTATAACCAATGAGGGAAATTTCTTTGTGGATGGCGAACAGGTTGCCCGCGGGAATCTGCCGAACGCAATCCGGCAGGCAAATCAGGCCAAACCAAACAGTACGCTTGTAGTGCGCGCTGATCGCGATGCCAGAGTTGAAGATGCGGTTCAGGCAATGAACATTGGACGGGCACTTAATTTGAATATAGTAATGGCAACGGAGCGGACCTCCAATTAAATGCTGGACTGGATTAAACAACATATCGACAACGAAAATAGCTTTGGGTGGAGTGTTACGGGAATACTCCATTTTATTTTGTTGCTCTTCGCGATATTTTATTACGTGAGTTTCGATATTGATAACCGTCCTGCCTACATGGAAGTAACGCTTGGCGAATTTCAGAGCGGTACGGTTGCCCAGCACGCAGAACAGCAGGAAGAAGAGGTAGCCACAAGACCCAACCCGGCTGAAGAGGAGCCCGAAGATCCAGATCCGGAAATTACGCAGCCAACCGAAGTCCCCCAGCAGCCCGAGGAAGAAGCAACAAAACCGGTAGATTTAACCGAGCAGATTGAAGAGATTGAAGATGACGAAGTTGTTGAAACTCCGGAAACAGAAATCATCGACCCTGAAGTGACCGAAACGACTGAGGAGGTTGAAGAAATTGACGTACCACCACAGACACAGGAAGATGAGCAGATTCAGGAGGGTGTTGCCGAGAGCGGTGATGAACGTGGCGTACAGGGCGACGTTAATGTTGATCAGGGTACGGGAACGAACCCCGACCGAGCCGCCCCCTACGACCTCCAGTGGGAAGGTGAGCTCGACCGAAATCCCATGGTTCAGCCACTTCCATCAAACCCTACAAATGATGAGGCCACAATCACGGTCCGTTTTGAGGTGAACCCTGACGGATCGCTCGGCAGGGTTTTTCCGCTGCGAAAAATGAACCCCGAACTTGAGCGGGAAGTGATGCGAACACTCAGAAGCTGGCGTTTTTCACGACTACCCTCTGGCGTACCGCAAGAACCACAGTGGGGAACAATCACATTTCGGTTCGTTCTGGACTAATATTGTTACACTAACAATTGATTTCTATAGTTTAAATCGCTCCTTTCGGGGCGATTTTTTTTTGCCTTAACAGTGCTGATTACAGTTTTATAAAACCGGCCATTTATTCCTGTTGTTTAAAGCTCCCCCTTTCCCAAAGAGATACCTGCGGTGAAAAAAGAGGGAATGAGAGGGAAGTTCATCAGGATTTGGAAAAAGCAATAAACACCCCTCTGTTTTCCCCCTTTTTAAGGGAGACTTATTACTCAACAAATGAAATGATTATTAATCGAAACTTAAGTTTATAAGTTTTACACTGCACATCCACACCATTACTTCCGTATCCAACACACGTTTTCTCATCAAAAATCATTACTATAGCTCCGCCTTACACATTGGACTCTTGTACAACATAAACCAGATAACTGCCCATGAGTTTAGACTTTACAGATAATGAGTTAGAAAATTATCTTCGTAAAACATCCGAAATCATTCAGGAGATCTACGCAGACAAACTCAACCGCTCCGTATTTGCGGGGGTGACTCCGGCTGATATTCAAGCCGTTTTCAATGATGAGCTGCCTGAGCTGGATGGAGATATGGAGGAGATTCTTGAGAAAGTGAGGCGTGATGTAGTCGGTGCCGCCACAATGAATATCGGTCCTCGGTATTACGGCTATATCACCGGGGGTGGTAACCAGGTGGCCATTCTGGCAGATATGATCAGCACGGCGCTCAACCAGAACAGCCTGAAATGGCACTCCTCTCCCATCAGCACCGAAATGGAGAAACTGGTAATTAAATGGGTGTGCCAGTTTATCGGCTATCCTGATACCTCAGCCGGTGCAATACTTGATGGCGGGTCTACGGCCAACTTTAACTGTCTTGCCGTTGCTAGAAAAAATATGGCCCCGGATCATATATCAGAAGAGGGTTTATATGGCCAGAAACCAATGACTATCTATGTTTCAAAGGAGGGGCACTCAAGCTTTGATAAAGCAGTAGATATGCTCGGAATCGGTAAAAAATATCTGCGCAAAATAGATACGGACAGCCAGTTCAGTATCGATCCGGTGAAGCTTGAAAAAAAGATTGTTGAGGACAAAAACCGGGGATTGCAGCCGATCTGTGTTATTGGCATAGCAGGGACAACCAATACCGGTGCTATTGACGATCTGAATGCGATCGCTGAGATTGCAAAACGCCATGAGCTTTGGTACCATATTGACGCAGCCTACGGAGGCCCTGCAGCGGCGCTAAGTTCGGTTAAGGAACTTTTCAATGGGATGGACCGGGGTGACTCCGCAGTGGTTAATCCGCATAAATGGCTCTACGTTCCGTTTGAAGCTGCCTGTATTCTTGTAAAGGATGCTGATAAATTGAGAAAAACGTTCAGCACCATACCTGATTATCTCAAATCCGACGATAGCAACAACGGGCGAACAGATCTTATGGAGTACCAGCTTCCCCTCACCAAAAGTTTCAAATCGCTGAAGGTATGGATGACTCTGAAAGCCTTTGGAGCAAAACGTCTGCGAAAAACCATTCAGGTCGACATAGATAATGCTCAATATTTAGCACAGCTCGTCGACCATTCGCCTCGTTTTGAACGTATGGCACCTGTACCCCTATCTATCACATGCTTTCGCTGCCTCTCTTCCTCCAGATCTGAAGCAGATACAGAGCGCCTTAACAGAAAGCTTATAAAAGCGATCGAGCAGGACGGACGCATCTTTTTAACGGGCACACAAATTGATGGCAAAACGGCTCTTCGCACCTGCTTTATCAACCCCAGAACCACTCGAAAAGATGTTGAACGTATTCCACGAGTGATTCTTGACTTGGCAGACAGACTTTGAAATGACCGCACTTTCTCAGAGTGTTTGCCATATACTATTAAATGATTTTATCCGTATTTTAGGAAGCTATTGAAGAAATAATTTGTTGTTAACATGAGTCCGATAAATAAACACTGACATCGACAGACTCCCCTAGAAAAGGAAGATAGAGGTAAATATTCGTCAACATGTTTAAGCATTTGTTGATCACCTTTTTAATTTTCCCATAACGGTGAGATTTCAATCTAACAGAATCGAGCTCAGGTTGTAAGAATAAAAAATAAGTCTAATGCAGAGTTACAGGTTAAAATGTTATGTCGCTTAAAGAAGAATTTCAGTTTAAAGATCGTCTAATTAAAGGAATTGACAGGGAAGGCGCTTTTAAAATATCTGTTGTGAAAACAACGGACGTTGTGAAAACTGCTCGCAAAAACCACAATTTATCCCTTCTAAACACCGTATTACTCGGCAGAGCATTGACAGCCTCTATGTTGTTGGCGTCTGAACTGAAGGGCGAAGAGCGAATAAAGCTTCGTTTTGAAGGAAAAGGTCCTTCCGGTATGATTGTAGCTGAAGCAAATCGAGTGGGCGAAATCCGTGGATACGTTCAAAATCCGGCGGCGGAACTGGTCTACAGTGAACCCAATACCCAGCTTGGCGACGGCCTAGGTCTTGGTTTGATGACCGTATCAAAAATTCTTTATAATGAAGCTGAGCCAAAAACCAGCACGATTGAGCTCGTTCAGGGCGATATTATTTCTGATGTGGCTCACTATATGGCACAATCTGAACAGGTCCTTTCTGCGCTTCTGCTAGATGTGTCTATTAATGACGATGGAAGCGTAAAAGAATCCGGAGGTGTACTGATTCAGAGATTGCCGGATGCAGAAGACTCCGTAATGGCTAAACTGCAGGAGTCCTTAGAGCAGCTTACTCCTGTTGCCAAACTACTTGAAGACGGCTCGTATATTGATGAGATTATGACGATGGCAAGTCGCCCTTATTCGGTAAAAGAGCTGGATCGACAGCCGGTGGATTTCTTCTGCCGTTGCTCGCCAAAACGGTTCAAAAATGCGCTTTCTATGCTTAGTTATGAGGAATTAAAAGATATGAAAGACGAGAGCCAGGAGGTTGTATGTCACTACTGTGGCAACAGTCTCACAATATCTAAAGAAGAAATACAAGATTTGGTAGAATCAGCAAGAGCGAAACTAAATTAGCGGTTTCAGGCTAAAAAGCTTTAAATCTCAGAAAACAGTTTTACACAGCAAATGATGATCCGCACCCGCATGCTTCACTGGCATTTGGATTTTCGAACGTAAAACCGCGCGCGTCGAGACCATCAGGATAATCAATCTGAATACCGTTCAGATAAATAATGTGCTTAGGGTTAACAATCACTTCCAAACCCTGCGATTCGTAGACATTATCTTCATCTGTACGAATGTCAAAGCCGAGTTTGTAGCTAAGGCCGGAGCAGCCGCCTCCTTCCACAGCAACGCGAAGATAGAGTTCTTCATCTAAATCTTCATCAGACTGTATTCTTTTAATTTGCAGGGCTGCACGTTCTGTCAAATTAACCGGATGTTCACTCACCTCTCCCGATACTTCCGGAAATCCCGGAAGACCTTTTGAAGATTCATCATCAGGATCTTCATCGATCAGGGATGAGATTACATCATCTAAATTGTTATCATCTAAAGCCATCTTACTTTCTACTCTTTTGTGTTATTTGAAAAGGTGTAGTAGTCTACTTCCTTTTTTGTGAACAGTTTCAGCACGCCGGCGCTTACCAAGTTAACCAAAATCTTTGACGCACGGAAGGTCGTTTGGTTTATAAGATTTGCGAAACTCTTAACGGTGATTTCACCATATTCATTCAGGTATCGAAACAGCATCTGCTCATTTTTACCGTATTCAAAGGTTACACCTTCATCTGAATACTGCTGCTTCATTACCTCTACCATTTCGTCACTGGCAAGTACACTTGCGTCTTCCCGCCTGATGTATACAAGACGCTTTTTCTTACTTTTATTAAAAACGGGCTTCGAGTCAGACTCGTGCACCCTCACAACCATTACATCAAGCGGCCCTAAATGAACCAGTTCAATTTCAATGGGCACCTCGGGAACGCAGTGGTTGTAGGCAGCTTTGGTTAGAAGGAACTCTTCTTCAAAGTATTCGCGTATGCCGGGTATGGAGCCGTTATCATCAACACCAACAAGAATGGTTCCACCCTTTGAGTTTGCGAACGCTGCAATTTCCCTCGCAATTTTTTCAGCTGTGGGAATTCGTCGTTTGAATTCCAGAAATTGACCTTCGCCTGTCTGTATCAAATTCTTTAAATCTCCGGGCGACATTTCGGAAATCGCTATTTCGCCATTAGGCAACATCATGGTGGGTTTGAGTTTGGTTACTAAGATGCTGTTACAGTTTGAATAAACTGTGAAGATTTCAGATAACCCTTTCTTCCTTAGGGTTACGTGTCATCAGCTCATATAGTGCGTCGGCGGAGTCCATATCTTCAAAAAGAACTCTGTACACCGCTTTCGTTATTGGCATCTCCACATTATTTTTCTCAGCCCATTGATTAACTGAATCGGCTGTCTTTACACCTTCTGCAACCATTTTCATGCCCTCAATAATTTCATTAAGTTTTTTTCCTTTTCCGATATTGTACCCTACATAACGATTTCGACTGTGTTCGCTTGTGCATGTTACAATCAAATCACCCATTCCGGTCAGGCCTGAAAACGTATCCTGAGATGCCCCCATAGCGGCCCCCATTCGCTTCATTTCATGAAGGCCCCGCGTCATCAGGGCGGCTTTTGCATTATCTCCGAGTTCAGCGCCATCAACTATTCCGGCAGCTATTGCCATTATATTTTTTAATGCAGCACCAATCTCTACGCCAATAATATCCTGATTCAGATACACTCTGAACATCGGCGTCATAAATGTATCCTGAATAACACGTGCCACACGTTTAGAATATGCGGCTGCTACCACTGTGGTCGGCTTAAATTTACTCACCTCTTCGGCATGACTCGGGCCGCTGAGCACACCAATCTGATCTTCGAGCGTAACCCCCTCCAATACTTTAACAAGAATTTGAGAAGGAGTCATTAGCGTATCTTTTTCTATCCCTTTCGAAACGGTAACGATAATCTCATTCCCCTTCAGGTGAGGTTTTACCTCACTGGCTACATTCCTGATGGCGTGGGTAGGAGTTGCAAATAAGACGATATCAGCATCTTTAACCGTCTCTGCAATTGTCTCTGAAGCGCGCACCGATTCAGGCAAAACCACGTCTTTGATATATGAGGGGTTTTTCCGGGTCTTATTTATCTCATGAACAATCTGTTTTTCTCTGGCCCAAAGGGTAACCGAAAACCCACCGTGTCCCAATACTACAGCGAGTGCTGTACCAAAGCTCCCCGCACCTATAATGCTTATTTTCTTCACGCTGCTCCTTCGTTATTCAGGCGGCCGCTTGAGGGTTTAAATGATTTTACCCTGTTTTCTGTGCCTTTCATAAGCCTGCTTATATTTCCTTTGTGTTTTATAATAATTGCAAGTGCAATTACGCTGCTAAAAATGATAATACTTCCATCAATGTACCAATCTAATCCGTAGCGCAGTATGAGCTGTGAAAATGGATAAACAAATGCGCCGGTAATGGAAGCCAGTGATACATAATGAGTGGAGAACATTACGATCAGGAAGATTGCGAGAGTGATTGAGATGGATAGAGGCTCAATTCCATAAAGCATACCACAGGCTGTGGCTGCTCCTTTCCCCCCGCTAAACTTCGCGTATATCGGAAACATATGCCCTACAACTGCTGCCACACCACTTAGAATCAATACCATTGAGTGGGTATCCCAGTTTGCGTATAAAGATACAGGCCCACTGCCTACATAATACGCAAGCTGACTGATGAAGAGTGTACAAATCAATCCTTTGCCAAAATCGAACAATAAAACAAGTGTACCGGCCTTCCAGCCCAGAATTCTAAATGTGTTGGTAGCCCCTGCATTTCCACTTCCGTGTTCACGAATATCCACTCCATGAACACCTTTCCCATACCATAAGGAGCTGGGGATACCTCCAATCAGGTAACAAATAACAATAACTGTAAGTAATGATATCATCGGAAGCGATTCCAAGTAAGTTTCGATTCATGCACATTATAAGAAAATGTGCAATGAATCGAGAGATAAGTTTTGAATCGAACTCTTAACGGGACATTATCCGAGAAATATTGAAGTCAGTGCTAATCTGTTCGGAAGAGCACAAATTTCAAAAACGCAATTAAACATGTCGTTCTGCGTGATAGGAGGATCGCACAAGCGGGCCACTTTCAACATGTTCTAAACCGAGTTTCTCTCCAATTTCTTTATACTCGGCAAATTGATCAGGATGCACCCACTCAACTACCGGATGGTGCATTTTTGTAGGCTGCATGTACTGCCCAATGGTCAGAACATTCACGCTATGGTCTACACAATCCTGCATAAGCTCTATAACTTCTTCGCGTGTTTCGCCCAGGCCTACCATAATTCCTGTTTTAGTGCGAAGGCCTTGATCCTTACAACGCTGCAGAAGCTCAAGAGAGCGCTCATATTTTGCCTGTGGCCGCACTGACCTATAGAGGCGTGGTACAGTTTCCAAATTATGGCTGAGCACATCTGGCGGCGTATCGATAACTGTTTGAAGTGCATCATCCCATGCACCTCTGAAATCAGGTATCAGAGACTCAATAGTTACCCCGTCAATCATTTCTCGAAGAACTTTATGACACTCCGCAAATATGGGAGCTCCGCCGTCTTTTCTTTCATCCCTGTTTACAGATGTAAGAACAACATGTTTTAACTTCATTTTTGCGGCTGCATCTGCTACGCGGCGCGGCTCATCCCAGTCCAGGCCCTGAACCGGCCGGCCGGTTTTAATGGCACAAAATGCACAGGAACGTGTACATACATCTCCGAGAATCATAAACGTCGCCGTGCCCGCACCCCAGCACTCCCCCATATTGGGGCAGCGTGCTTCAGAGCATACGGTGTTCAGATTGTTCTTGCGGATTGTATCTGATACCTCTTTAAATTTTTCTCCGGACGGGAGCTTTACCCTTAGCCAGTCGGGTCGGCGTTGGGCGGGAGACGTTTCTTCTATTACGTTAAGTTCTTTAATCATTACACTGCTAATAAAATTGATCCAAAAAATACTTTGGTTTCCTGAAGATACTGTGAATTTTGCAAAGGTGATACCGAACATGTGTAGTAGCCGGAACAGATAGGAAAAGTCAGTTGCTGGCGTCTACTGTTTTTGATAATTTTTTTTCGAGTCCATAAATACTTTTGTCCTCTTGTACTTCAACCCCAAACTGCTTTGCAAAGTTTAATGAGAGTTTCATTTTAACGTCTTTAATAGTAACCCGTTCCTCTGCCAGGCTTTCCAGGCTGGTTACTTTTTTATTCGCAATTCCGCAGGGAACAATGTGATCAAAATAGGTAAGGTCGGTTTTTACATTCATCGCAAAACCGTGCATTGTAACCCATCTTGAGCAGCGAATACCCATTGCACAAATTTTCTGATCGCCAATCCAAACACCTGTAAGGCCGTCAATCCGACCTGCTTCTACTCCAAAGTCAGCACAGGTCATAATGATTACCTCTTCAAGATATCTCAGGTATTTATGGACGTCTGTAAAATGGCGGTCCAGATCCAGGATCGGATAACCTACAATCTGCCCGGGCCCGTGATAGGTTATATCCCCGCCCCGATCGTTTTCGATGAATTCAGCATCAATTTTTTTGAGTTCAGTAATTTCTTTCAGAAGATGGGCTGCATCACCGCTCTTACCCAGCGTATATACGTGCGGATGCTCAACAAACAGCAACGTATCCTCAACCGGTTTTCCTGCGGAAGGATCTTTTCTATGGGCTAATTTTTGTTCAATTAATTGCGCCTGCAAGCGCCGCTGGAGATCCCATGCCGTGCGATAATCCATTCGGCCCAGATCAAATAGTTCAACGATATTTTTCATGACTTAATGTAATGAAAAAGCGGCGAAATGGATACCATAACACCGCTTCGTCAAAAATATCCGGGAGCAATTGTTTCACTCCTCTACCTTTCAGAAGTACTTTACTACCTTAACACAAATGTAACCGGAACTGAATACTGAACTCTTACCGGGCGTCCCCTCTGCATTCCCGGGGTGAACTTGGCCTGTTTTACAACCCGTATGGCTTCTTCATCACAACCTCCGCCAATCCCTCTTATCACTTGCGGATTTTCAACCTCACCCCTTTCGTTTATGATGAACTGCACCACCACACGACCCTCAATATTAGCTCTGACAGCAAGTTCAGGATATCTCACTTTCTCCTGCAAAGAAGCGAGCCCCCCAATCAGTTCAGGCATATTTTCAACTACTACAAAGAAATCCTCCTCCTCTTCTGGCTCTTCGTCCCTTGCCTGCTGTGGAGGAGGCAGATATCCATCATCCAAAAAGTTGAGCTCAGCATCTAAATCTATATCTATGTCTTCGATAATTACATCATTCGGAACCGCAACAGGAACAGGCGGCCGGGGTGGAGGCGGAACCGGTGGCTGCTGCTTTGTCTGAATAATCTCCTCCATTTCAACAACTTCCTGTTCGGCTAAAATAAAATCAGACTTCTCCGAACTTGATATATTGATCCTGGTAAGGCCTATAAATACCATTAGTGTAACTATAAGCCCGATCTGGAAAAATATTGTGTAATATTTCCGCAAATCTACTTCAGGCCTTCTTTCAGTGGTAAACTTGAACTTGCTCTTTATTTTTCCTTTTTCCATGATAACCTCCCATCAAAAAGCTCTTCTTTGTATAAGTTTTAAGACTCTTTATTCTTTATTACAAACCTACAATAGTATTGTGAATTTCTGATGTTTTTTGCGCCGAACTATTGTCACATATAATTCAATAAACTATTTATTATCAGTAACTAAAGCCTCTTCTCTTCTATCGGCTCAATATATGATCGATTTCCCCGGAGAACGACCTTTTTGAATCATGATTTTATGTACAATGTACAGGTAAAATCAATCTCGCTCTGCGCATTAGAGCAAAAAAAAAGCCACGCTTTTACACGTGGCTTTGATACTAATTCAGAGTGAATAAGGAATCAATATCTGTATTGTTCCGGTTTATATGGACCTGCTTTAGGCACGCCAATATATTCGGACTGCTCATCAGAGAGCTCTTCCAGCTCAACACCAATTTTCTTCAGGTGCAAACGAGCTACTTTCTCGTCCAAATGCTTTGGCAGAACATGCACTCCAACTTCGAACTCATCATTCCAAAGCGCAATTTGCGCCATAGTCTGATTCGTGAAGCTATTGCTCATTACGAAACTTGGGTGCCCGGTTGCGTTTCCGAGATTCATCAGTCGTCCCTGAGACAGTAAGATCAGCTCTTTGCCATCTTCAAGTTTAAACAGGTCTACCTGTGGCTTGATATTCTCTTCCTCTGCATTCGCTTTAAGCCATTTAACGTCAATCTCGTTGTCGAAATGGCCGATGTTACCAACAATGGCCTTATCCTTCATAGAGCGGAAGTGCTCCCCTGTGAGAATGTCTTTATTTCCTGTGGCTGTAACAACAATGTCGGCCTCTTTAACGGCATCTGACATCTTTTTAACTTCATAGCCGTCCATTGCCGCCTGGAGCGCACAGATTGGATCAATCTCAGTTACGATAACCCGGGCACCGGCACCTCTCAATGAAGCTGCAGAACCTTTACCCACGTCCCCATAACCTGCAACAACGGCAACCTTGCCGGCCATCATTACATCAGTAGCGCGCCGAATTGCATCGGAGCAAGATTCGCGGCATCCATATTTGTTATCAAACTTCGATTTTGTAACTGAATCGTTCACGTTAATTGCCGGTATAGATAACGTACCGTTCTTCATTCTTTCATAGAGTCTCAGAACGCCTGTAGTTGTCTCTTCTGAGATTCCGCGAATATTTTGCGCCAATTCAGGGTATTTATCCAGCACCAGATTAGTGAGATCGCCGCCATCGTCAAGAATCATATTCAGTGACTTACCGTCTTCGAAAAAGAGTGTCTGTTCAATGCACCAGTCATACTCTTCTTCCGTCATGCCTTTCCATGCATATACAGGTACCCCGCTTTCAGCAATTGCTGCTGCAGCGTGATCTTGTGTAGAATAAATATTGCATGATGACCACTGAACTTCAGCACCCAGCTCAACAAGTGTCTCAATCAGCACGGCTGTTTGCACGGTCATATGCAGGCACCCTGCGATGCGTGCACCTTTAAGGGGCTTTACTTCACCGAATTCTTCACGGGTTGCAATCAGACCGGGCATTTCTGCTTCTGCCAGCCGAATCTCCTGACGGCCAAATTTCGCCTGTGTTATGTCTTTTACTTTATAAGGTAGTTTTTCTACTTCTTTTTCCATCAATGTCTTGTGTATGATTTACTATTATTTGTTACCGATCAAACAGTAACATCGGATTTATGGTTCATCTGAATTTCAGAGAACCGATTTACTTCAACACGTTGAGCTTAAACAGGATCAGGTGTTTACTGGTTAAAAGTATTGCTCAATTTTTGATTTTGTTGAGTTATAATCGCCTTGCCGTCCCCGCGATCCCATTTCAATCTCAATGAGTTCACCATCGGGATCTACATAAACTTTGAAAGGAATTCCGGATCCTCCCAACTCAGCAAAAACACCATTGGCATCATAGAGCCAGGTGAAATCATAGCCGTGCTCTTCAGCAAATGCACGAGCCTCTTCGGGCCCCTCAGTAAGGCCTACAGTTACGGCAAGCATTTCAAAACTGTCGGGATATTCTTCACGAAGATCCTGCATGGCCGGAAACACCTGCAGGCAGGGGCCACACCATGATTCCCAAAAATCGATTAGTACCAGTTTACCTTTAAACTGGCTCAAATCTACCGGATTGCCGTCCAGATCTGTAAACTCAGCATTTTGAATAGTGGCAGAGTGTTCGGCGATATTTGATGAGGGAACTTCGCCTGTTCGATCTGTCTGCTGCTGACCTGATTCCTGGGAACAGCCTGCTATCCCCAGAAAAATGGCCGTGATAATAGGTAAGATCGCATGTTTTAATTTCATAGTAAAAATCTGGTTATAAATGGAGGCTTAACAACAAACTTCATCAAGCAATTTTTTCGCGACTCTAAAGATACGCTTTTTTGATTGATTTTCTTAGCCTGAGATATCACGAAACTATATAAATCATCATTTATATTATCCCACCAAACCAGAAAGTTTAACAAAATAGTTTCGGCTAGTAAGCCAGAATACTTTTCCATATTGAGTTTGTTTTAGCAGCTATTAGCGAGTGCTTCAACATGTTTAAGAATTTCTTTTGAGATACCATAAAGTATGCCTAATAATAAAATTGTGAAATAGATCTGCCGGCCTGAATGAGATGCTTCCTTGCGGGGTTTTAGGCATATTATTATTTGCTAACTCTTGATTTTCAATTTTGTGATATGAGCCTGCTTCATCTATCTTTGTTACTTAACAAAACAGATACATATGTCTTCAAATAACCTATTCGACTACGCAATTATTGGCGCCGGCATTGTTGGTTTGTCAACCGCCTATAAACTTAGCCTAAATCACCCCGACGCAAAAATACTGATTCTGGAGAAAGAGAGTGAAGTTGCGACCCATCAAACAGGCCGGAATTCCGGAGTGATTCATTCCGGAATCTACTATAAGCCCGGCTCCTACCGCGCTAAAAATTGTGTTGACGGGCGCCATCAGCTTGTTGCATTCTGCAAAGAACATGGCGTGAAACACGATATTTGCGGTAAGGTGATCGTAGCAACTGATGAGACAGAAATTCCGCGGCTGGAGGCAATTTATCAGCGCGGCGCTGAAAATAAAATTGAAGGGATTGAGATGATTGGCCAGGACCGGCTTCACCAGATTGAGCCTCACGTGAACGGCATTCAGGCAATCCACGTGCCCTGTACCGGAATTGTTGATTATAAAGAGATGTGCGATGTCCTGGAAGATCTCATTACGTCTAAAGGGCATACCATCCGCTTTAACCAGAAAGTGAATGGTGTTTTTTCGAAAAACGGGCACCTGCGGATTGATATATCCGGAGAGACCATTGAAACACGGTATGTAATTAACTGCGCGGGTCTTCAGAGCGATCTTGTTGCGCGTTCGGCCGGCCTCAAACCAAATATTCAGATCGTCCCGTTCAGAGGAGAATATTTTGAGCTCACCGAAGATGCGGAACACCTCGTAAAAGGGCTGATTTATCCCCTTCCAAATCCAGATTTTCCATTCCTGGGTGTTCATTTTACCCGAATGGCTACCGGTGGAGTGGAGTGCGGCCCCAATGCGGTATTCGCTTTCAATAGGGAAGGTTACAGTAAAAGCTCATTTAATTTTCAGGATACGATAGAAACAGTCAACTTTCCCGGCTTCTGGAAACTGGCCGGCAAACACTGGAAGCAGGGCCTGGATGAATATTACCGCTCCTTTTCCAAACGAGCATTCCTTCAAAATCTGCAAAAATTGATTCCTTCCATCACCCTGAACGACATTCGGCCCTCTCCTTCTGGAGTCAGGGCAACAGCTCTTCGTGAAAATGGAGAAATACTGGATGATTTCCATATAGAGACACGGGATAACCAGGTTCATGTGCTGAACGCACCCAGTCCGGCCGCAACGGCAGGGTTGTCTATCGGCGACCATATTGTAAGAGAGATCAACAGCAATAGCTGATCTGGCAAAAACCGCCTCGATAGAATAACAGGCACGTGTTACCTTTTGAAACCATCCGATTTTGGAATCTTTTTTCCCATCGAAGCTGGACATTTTTACTTTCCAACCCAAATGATCGTGAAATTAAGCCCTTATGATTATAGTCTGTTTTTTACTTTTTCGTAGTACGCCTCATAAACACCCACCAAACTATCAAGATCAAACTTCTCTGCCTGGGCACGTGCATTCTTCGACATCTGCTCATGGAGCTTTTCGTCTTTAAGTATCTTCAATGAATACTCCCCCATCGCTTTCACGTCGCCCAGTTCACAAAGATAGCCGGTCTCTCCATGAATATTGACTTCCGGCAGACCGCCAATGTTTGAACTTACAACAGGAACACCACAGCTCATGGCTTCAAGCGCAGCGAGTCCGAAAGTTTCGCTGCCCGACGGTATCAAAAACAGGTCAGAGATCGAGAGTACATCCTCAACCTGTTCCTGTTTTCCCAGAAATCGAACCTTGCCGCAAATCTTCAGTTCACGGCAGCGGTTTTCGGCTTTTTGACGGTCAGGGCCATCCCCCACCATCAGAAGCGTTGCCTCAACACCGTTTTTCACTATTTCATTGAACGTTGATACAACATCCGGTACCCGTTTCACCTCTCTGAAATTGGAGACGTGGGTAATCACCTTTTCGCCATTTGGGCACAGCGCTTTCTTGAAATGATTTTTATTCGATTTCTTAAACCGGTCCAGGTCTATGAAGTTGGGTATTACCTCAATCTCCTTGCGGATATCGAACTTATTGTAGGTTTCTTTTTTCAGGTATTCCGAAACAGCCGTTACCCCGTCGCTCTGGTTGATGGAGAAATCAACCACGTCTTTATAGCTGGGATCACTGCCGATCAGCGTAATATCGGTTCCGTGGAGCGTTGTGATAATCGGCACATGAGCGGCCTGCTCGCCTAGAATTTGCTTGGCAAGATAGGCGCTGGTAGCGTGCGGAATTGCGTAGTGAACATGCATAATATCCAGCTTTTCATGCTTGATCAGGTTCACCATAACGTTGGCCAGGGCAAGATCGTAGGGCGGGTATTCAAACAGGGGATAGCTGCTCAGATCCACTTCATGGAACGTGATATCGGTCCGAAATGAATCAAGCCGTGCAGGGCGCGCATAGCTTAGTATGTGCAGCTTATGGCCTTTATTGGCAAGCCCTTTAGCGAGTTCTGTAGCAACAACACCGCTACCGCCGAAGGTAGGATAACATACAATTCCAATATTCATATCTGATTAGCAACTATTATCATTATTTATACAAGTTCAAATTACACAAATTATCATGACCATGCGTTCAGAGAGTTTGTAAAGCTTTGTGATGATCAATGGTGATTGGAATATGATTGCTACTCACATGATGATGTGATTGTATAGCACGGTCACTATGATTATCTAATAAGTAACCTATACGTAAGTTTCTAATTTACTTACAAGATTTTAAAGAATCTTAAGAAGATCAATACTAATCGTTTATTACCATTCATGAAAAATCTACTCTTTCCTCTCTTTTTTTTTTGCAACTGTGCTGCTTGTCACCGGTACAGTAAGCACAACCATTGCACAGGATCATTCCGATTATCTAGAAACAGGCCTTAATGCAGAACAGTCCGGCAACTATGAAACAGCGCTTGAAATCTGGTTCCAGGCGCGACAGGATCTTGAGAACCCAAGTCTAAAAATTGCCACGGAGTACCTGAGAGTTGCAACCGAGCAGGATTTAAATAAATATTACCAGATGGCCTACGCAATGTATCTTTGGGGGCTTTCTGCTGAATCGATTGACCAGAATTATAATGATCTCGCACTCGAGATTGAGCGGTTAAAACCGATTACTTCGGATAGAATCTATAATCGCTGGCGCTCCATGCTGTCAGACGCCGATCCAAATGTTCAGGGTGAAATTCTGAAATTTTGGAATGACATCAACATTCTCCCTCTCGCAAACTACAACCCGCGCATTATTGAACACTGGGCACGCATTGCTTATGCCCGCGAAAATTTTGCTGCCGGGGAAGCTGATCCATACGGTACAGACATTAGGGGGGTATTCTACGTTAGATATGGGCCACCAAATAAGCAGGGGAAAATGGATCTTGAAATATCATTGGCCGATATCCAAACCATAAGGGCAAACCTTAATGTTTTTACAGGCACTGCATACGAAATTGAAAACAGCAGTTTACTTGATGCAGTTGAAACAAATACCCGGGCCGGTACCGCACATATCTGGATATATGATACAGAGGAGGAGTCAGAAGACCTTAATTTAACACTTGTTTTCAGGGAGATGCTGAATGGTGAATTTGAACGCATTATTGTAATTGATGACCTGATTTTAAGCTCTGCTTTTCGCGGATCCGGTGAAACAGGAAGAATGATACAAATGGTTTACTATAACAAGCTGAGAACCTTTGATCCACAATTTGCAAGCATATACTTCTCTATGGAGTCTGACTACTATTCAGATGAACCGGCAGTACGTTCTATAAGATCCGGAAAGAACTTTAAGTTTCTCAATCGTGCCAGAGCACAAAGTGCTCTTAAATTTGCACCGCCTATTGCTTCAACTGATCGTAAAACCGTTTCGGATATCCCTATCGACATTCGCCAGTATCGTGCTTTAAATGAGCATAATGAACCCATACTTATCACGTATGTTCAAAACAGGCCGATGGAAGCCTTTTACCTGGATATTATTAGAAGCCGGGAAGGGTTCGGTGAAAAGCAGGCCGAACAACTTGAAAAACTGGAAGCAGACCCCCTTCATGCAACGGCTTTAACACCATCTGATCTTGAAACCATTGTTGCAGACGATTATATCAATAACTACCAGTTGCGTAACACGCTTCATCTGCGTTCTCCTGAGAATGCACTGCTGACATCGGCCACTCTTACGCCGGTGCTGGTTATTAATGATGAAGATGAACATACTCCGAGTGTATCCGTTTTCGATATCCCCCATTTAGGGAGCAATCATAAACAGATATTTTTTGCAGAGCTCAGAAATAACGATCCTGAATCAACCCCTTACTGGAAAACATCACTCCCTAATAACCTGCGGGGGCTTGGCTCAAAACGTCTCTATCAGCCCGATCACTTTACTGTGGAACCCGGCAAACTGTTGGCAAGTGACCTGATCATCGGGTTTCAAAAACATGAGGAGCTGCTGGCGGATGACCGGTTTCCCTTTATTGTATCTAATGACGGCATCATCCCGCAGGGAGAGCCCCTGGTTGTTCATTTTGAAGTGTATCAGCTTGGACTGGACGATCGCAATTTCAGCCTTTTTGAGGTTGAGTACGAGTTCAGGTCTGTCAGCCGTTTTTTCAATCTTTTTGGCAGATCAGTTGAGGGTATAAGCTCCACACTAACCTTTGAGCACGACAATGACCGGTTTGTGGAAAGTCTTGAAATTGAGACCGGTAACCTGGGTCCCGATGAGTATGATTTGAACCTGACGGTCAATGACAAGATAACTGATCAAACCGTGAAACGATCTGTTCGGTTTGAAATCGTTGAAGAGGATGCGAGTTTCCTGACGGATTCAAATGACCCGGGTAAATGACTGCCGACACCTAATTCTTGAATCTCGCCAGCCCATTAGGTGAAATTTAGCTTTTCTCTTATATTCAGGATTGATCAAAGTTACATATCAATCCATAAGCTCTCACTTCCATGGCAGGACATTCCAAATGGGCCAATATAAAGCACAAGAAGGCTAAAGAGGATGCTAAACGTGCAAAAGCATTTACTAAACATATTCGTGAGATAACGGTGGCGGCACGTGTCGGCGGCGGAGATTCCGGAGCCAATCCCCGTCTCTCACTGGCGATAGAGAATGCCAAAAAAGTAAATCTTCCCAAAGACAATATCGAGAGGGCGATTAAGAAAGGAACCGGTGAACTGGATGACGGCTCAGGAAATTACGAAGAGGTTACCTATGAAGGGTACGGTCCCGGTGGTATAGCTTTTTTCATTGAAGCGACCAGCAACAATCTGAATCGCACCGTGGGAGAGATTCGCCATATTTTCACCAAGCACGGCGGCAACCTTGGAACCGACGGTTCTGTGGCCTACATGTTTGAACAGAAAGGCTCTATCAAAATTATTGAGTCAGACCTAGACGAAGATGAACTCATGCTGATGGCCATTGAGGCAGGTGCAGAAGATGTGATTAGTGAAGACGACTATATTGAAGTCATTACAGCAAGAGAAGATCTGTTTGACGTAAGCAAAAATATCGAAAATGAGGGGATAGAGGTTGAATCTGCCAATCTTATTCGGATTCCGGCTACAGAAGTTGCTGCTGATCCCGATACGGCAAAGACCAATTTGAAGATGATGGACATGTTTGACGATAATGATGATGTATCGGAAATTTTCACAAATATGAAAATGGACGATGAAACGTTAGAACTTGCCGAAGATCAATAAATTTTGGATTAATCACTGTTCACTGCCCTATTAAATATCCTCTATGAAAACCGTTTTGCTCCTTATTTTTGCTTTTCTTTTTTCAGCATCCTCACTGAATGATGCGAGAAAGGCGAATGATGCTTTTCGCAGCGGCGATTACGAAACGGCCGTTCAGCTTTATCAGCAGGCAATTCAAAGCAACCCATCTGATGCAAGGCTTCACTTTAATCTTGGAAGTGCTCTTGCACGCATAGGTGATGCCGAGCAATCTGTCAGAGCGTTTGAAAGATCCAAGGAGCTGATGGACGATCCGCAGCAGCAATCGATGGCCGACTATAATGCTGGTACTCTGCTCTCTGAATCAGAAATGTACGATGAAGCGATCAATTTTTTCAGAGATGCTCTCCGAAAAAATCCGCACGATCCCGACATTAAACATAACTACGAGATGTCCATCCGAAAACAACAGGAGCAAGAGCAGGAACAGGATCAACAGGACGATCAAAACGATGATTCTGGCGAAGATAATGAGGATCAGGACCAAGACCAGCAGCAGGATCAGGACGGCGATGATGAGCAGGACCAGGATCAGGATCAGGACCAGGACCAGCAGGATGAAGGTGAAGGATCTCCGGAAGATCAGGATCAGCGCGAGCATGACCTGCCACAGCCCGATGAAATTTCAAAAGATGAGGCCGAAAACATCCTGAATGCGCTTGAGCAGCTGGAAAGAGAAATCCTTGAAAACAGAAAAAAAGAAGCTGAAGAACCCAGATCATCGAATGATAAAGATTGGTAATCAACCGGCGATTTGCGTCAT
>CAZXYQ010000019.1:0-33515 GCA_964644975.1 uncultured Rhodohalobacter sp. | reverse complement strand
CTTAAACACAGTACACGGGAAAATTTCGCCACACTTCATGGTAGCTCAAAATCGGGCTTCCGACTATTTTAAATAAGAACAATGTTATCAATACTTTAAATTGAACCACAGTTAAATTTGTGAATAATCCGGGTTAAATCTCCCCTCATGCCTACAATCAAACACAGCGAGCCATTTGAAGTACGTTCTCATGAAGTAGATAGTACCGGAACCGTATCTCTGCCGCGAATTGCCGATTATTTTCAGGAAGCGGCGGGAAAGAATGCCCGTGATCTTAATTTTGATATTTCAGATCTCCAGGAAAAGGGGAACACCTGGGTACTCTTCAGGCTTCACATAAAGATGGATTCCTTCCCCGAGCGCTGGCAAAAAATAACTGTCAACACCTGGCCATCTTCAGGAGACGGTGTACGAGCATTTCGTGATTATGAGCTGGTTGATAAATCTGGTAAGCAGCTTGGACTGGGTGTGAGCCAATGGATGGTTTTAAATATGAAGTACCGGCGTCCGGTTAGAATGCCGAAAGAGATTACAGAAATGGGCCTGAATGTAGAAAATCATGTTCTGCCTGTTGATAAGGATCCATTTAAGAAAATAAGTGATTCGGACTCAGTCATCATTTCAACCCACGAAGCGGGACGATATGATATGGACATGAATAATCATGTAAACAACGTAAAGTATGTTGAGTGGATGACAGGCTTTCTTCCGGAAAGGATCACAAAAAAGAGAAGGTGTTGTGAAATAAAAATTCAATTTCACAGAGAAACACAACAGGGCAGCAAAATTAAAGTAAAATCTATGCCTCTGGATGGCAAATCAATTTTGCATAACATCATTAACCAAGACGATCAACTATTGGCAGAAGGAGTATCGCTTTGGAGGGATATTTCTTCTTAATTAATTTACGAGCCTTTGGGCTTCTTCTCCCGTTTCTCAACAGTGGCACTATCATGCCTGCGTGTGTAATCCTCGGGGTGGCGTTCCATCTCTTTGAACTCTCTGAAAGTAAACACAAGACCAATAAGGAAGAGAACTACCACTATAATTCCGGATGTAAATATAAACTGAAGACTCATGGTGTTCCTCTATATTTTAAGATCTTAAAGTAGGCACCAAATCCTAATATGGAAGGGACCCAAATTCCTACAAACAAACCCGCATCAGTAGAGCCGGAAAACCAAAGTCCAATGGAGAGAATCATCGACAGAAGTGCGGCGATAAGAATGAAATAATCTGATGTTTTTAACATAAAAAGTTATACGTAGTTTTAATTTAATAATTGGCAGCTCTCAAGCTGCAGTTAATGTTCTTCTTTATCCTAATACAGACGGAATGAAATTCGTTCACATATTCCAGTCAGGAGCAAATGAAGGGTTTACAAGACGAACATTTTTCTCTAGCTCATCTATTGCATTGAACTCTTCGTCTGTAAGCTCAAAATCGAAAATGTCGATATTTTCCTGAAGGTGCGTTTCACTGCTCGCTTTGGGTATCGCCACAACATTTTCCTGTTCAATGAGCCAGCGGAGAGAAATCTGTCCGGCTGTTTTGTTGTGATTTTCAGCAATGGATGCCAAAAGCTCATTTTCGAACACCTTTCCCTGGGCAAGCGGACTGTATGCAGCCAACAAAAAATTCTGATCATAGGAGTAATCCAGAAGATCGAACTGCTCGATAAATGGATGATATTCCACCTGATTGCAGAATATGGGAATTTGCAGTTCTTCTGTTACTTCTTTTACCAGGGCAACCGGAAAATTACAAACTCCTATGTTCAGAGCTTTACCCTGGTCCCGGAGTACAAGCATCGCTTCCATCGTTTTTTGGAGCGGGTATTGCTTGTTGGGCCAGTGAATCAGCAATAAATCTACAAATGAAGTTTTTAGCTGTTCCAGGCTGTCTTCTACAGTCTGCAGCAGATCGTCATGATCAAGGTTCGTATGCCACACTTTTGTTGTTAGAAATATATCTTCTCTATCAACATGTGATGTACGAATGGCGTCCCCAATTTCAGCCTCATTTTTATACATTTGAGCTGTGTCAACCATTCTGTAACCGATATCGAGCGCTTTCATCACCGTTTTTTTACACTCTTTTCCGTAAAGTTTATAGGTGCCAAGTCCTATTTCGGGCACGTCTGTATCCTGAATTGTCTTAAACTGCATGTAATTTACTGTGGATTGTATTTGATTAATGTTTGGTAGTATCGATATTCACATTCGCAAGTCCGAAATCGGGTCTTATCCTGATGTTTGGTGTATGTCTAGCCAAGCTTAATGTATGATGGTTAAAAAAGCCTTAAATCACAAGTTTTCAACATTAACAATCGATCTTATCCTATGGTTGAACATCTGTTAGCAACCAAATTTATGATAAAATCTATCCATAAAGTATTTCGGACCATAAAATAAAGAGAGGCTCACTTGATCAGTGTAATTTTTCTGGTATTTACACTATTGCCTGCTTCGAGCTGTACAATATAAACCCCGCTCGGCATATCCATTGCATTCCAGATTACTGTATGCTCTCCGGCTGGAAGCCGCTCATCTTTTAGTACGCCTACTTGCTGGCCCACAACGTTATATACGCTCACTTTTGCGTGCGCTGCATTCGGGAGGTAAAAAACAACCGTGGTGGAAGGATTGAACGGGTTTGGATAATTCTGCTTTAACTCAATAGAGTCTGGCGATTGTTCATTGCGTTCAAACATTCCCAGTGAACCTGTAGCCGATATCCTCACAAAAAAACGATTATAATCGGTCTGTTCTACAGGTTGAAAATTTAGTGACGCGTTGTTCATTCCTGCCAGGACCTCTTCGGATCGCTCCGTAAAGGTGTAGGAGTGCTCTCTGCGCATATTTATCACCTCATCAAGTTCAGCATCCACAAACTCCAGCTCCCAATGATCAGGCAGCGTGTTTAAGTCTTCCCAGCTGATTCTATATCTTCCATTCGGACTGTTGAACCGCACGCCAACCGATACCTGGATAATGTCTGGCGGCGTGCTTTCAAAATTCAGGTAGCTATTTGTTGAATTTTCTAATTCTGCAGATTTTAAATAAATTATCGGAGAACGGTATTGGCTTTTTTCATCAGAAATAGGATTCCACAATTTCGGCAGATCCATCTGAATCTCTTCAGCTCCGGATGGCTTATTCCAAAATCCCATCACAGCTCTATCAACCGGTAAACTCTCGTCTGAACCGCTTTCTGAAGACAAAATCATTTGCAGGCTTCGAATCAGTGACGTACCAGGTCTTTCATCCTCTGCCTGTGGAGCAATCATCGTTTCGTAATCTTGTTCAACCTCGCCTTCACCGCCAGCAAACAACGCGTCCCAGGGTCGGATTATATCATTTTCAGATACTATGAGTTCAAAAGATTGATTTTCAGAACTCCATGTAAGAAGTGCAGGATATGCCTGAACACCGCGCCGATTAACTATCTGATCGATCGATACCGATTTTTCTGCTGATAAATGTAGAGGAGACAGGTTTAACTCTCTGCTGTAGGCATTCCAGTAATCAGATTTATACGTTTTACTCTCATCTGTCCCGATGGAGTACATCGTCACCGGCTCATTCAATTCATGAAGATAGAGATACGGAGCCGTTTGTGACTCACCCTCATCGTTATCGCTGGCGTTCATTAGAATCGATCCAAAGTTATCCCCAACGTCTCTGTTGAAATTCTTAGATAGATGGCCCGGGGGTGAAATCAAGTGCCAACCTTTCCGATGAATAGTAGTTGAGTACAACTTACGGGAAGTTTCAAGTATGCCTGGTGTTCCATAAAGATTATTTTTGAACTCACTGCTTACAGGCTCAAAATGCCGCATACTGCTATAGCCGTCATAAGCATTTTTCAGATGATCGAGCTGATGAGCAACACCGGGTTCGGAGAAATCAAAAAGTGCTTTAGCTATTTCCTGATCGCTAAATCGAAGCTCAAGACGTCCCGAGAGGTTGCCTAGAAGTGTCTTTGAATACCTGTAGTCAGCAAGACTGTCAAAACCGTTAATTCCGCCATATCCGGCAATTAAGACGGTGCTATAGGGCTCCGCTACAAGATCTTTTTGGATGATGATCTCATCGAATCCCGCTTCTAAAATTAAACCCTTTAAATTTATCGGTGAGTCAGTACTGTTATAAAGTTCAACATACTCAATGTAACCGCTCTCGGTTTGATACAGTGGAAGCAGTTCTGTTATAATCAGCGATCCCGGCCGCACATTGGAATGTTCTGCTACTGTGGGATAGATTTCGATGCTCTGCAGCGCTAGAGGCAGGAAAGAGTCCTCTCCATTGACAGGTGTAGAACTCCATCTGAGATCTATTCGATCGTCAGGCTTCAAAAAGAGCTGATCCAGCGAGATCTGCATTGAAAACGTACCCCATTCCTGCTCTGATGATCTTAAAAATTCTGTGGAAATCGTTCCTTCGCCCGGCTGAATCCACTCCCCTTCATTGATTCGATATGACAGATAGAACTGGGTTGTTTGATTGGTTTGTTCAGACAGAAAGAGAAAATCGAAGGCAACGGAGAGTTTACTTAACGAGTTTCCGGTGGCATTTATGAATGGGAACTGAGTCAGGATATTTTCAGCAGAACGATGATAGTAACTACCAACAGACAAATAACCCTGAGCTTCAACAAAAAACAGGCCTTCCTGTTTCTCTTTCGATGATGTAAATCTGTTCACAACGGATCTCTCAAAGCGATCTGACACGAGTACAGGATCATCTACAGATATTTCTATACCTCTTGCAGACGCACTCGTTTGGCGATCGGTAAACGATACTCCAAACGACTCGGTATCGGTGATTGAAATCTGGGTATATCCTGTTTTGACAAATAACAGAGATAACACCAGAATCAGAATGATTATGCAAAAGGAATCAAATCGTATCGCTTTACCCATAGGCATAATTATATTGAGAGCAATAAGTTCTTAAATAAGTAAGCAATTTTTAACGAGAAATTCTCATTTTGACAAAAATATTTAACTAATTTTTTAAGCCAAGCGCATAAAGGCTGTCGATGCGCTTTTTACTAAGCTCTGTAAGCTCAATAAGCGACGGATTTTCTTCAGTAATAACCTTTTCGTAGCTTTTAATCGCCATTTCATTATTTCCTGTCATTTCGTAAAGATCTCCGCATTTAAAATGGAATATCACATTCTCGCCAAACCTCTCCGCGAGTTTCTCCGCATATTTAAGAGCCTCTTCATAATTCTCCTCTTTTTCATGCAGATACATCAGCATCATCTGTGCGTCGTAGCGAATGACATTATCACTTGCGGCGGCTTTCTCCAGCTCATGAAACCCTCTCTCGATATCCCCCCTGATTCCGGCTGCGTTCGTCAGCCACCGCACCTCGCGCGGAACGCTCCCTACCATGTAGTAAAACATACCCCTGCCAATTTGGGCATCCGCCCGGTCTGAATCGATAGAAAGTAGCTGACGGGTGTAATTGAAACCCGTAATTCCGCTTTGAATAGCTACTCTATACTTTTTTTCACCGGCTGCCACGAGACTTCTATATCCGTGCAGTCCGCTTAAAAGAAGTACCAACGTTGTATCATTAGGGTTGCTCTCGAGTTTCTGCCTGCTCAGCTCAACTGCACTTTCAGACCGTTCCAGAAACAGATCGGCCAGGCCACTCTGCTGATGTATAAAGAAGTACTCCCAGAACGGCATCATTGATTCAAAGAAATGGGGTCTCGGATCGCCGGGTGATTCGCGTTTCAGCTGATCAAACAGGATGTCAGCTTTCTCCCACCGTGTCTGATAAAAGTGTTCAATCGCCACCTCCAGTTTCTCCTCAAATGATTCTGTTTTTTCGACGGAATTACTGCTATCAGCAGGATCGAGATGCAGTTCTGCCGGGAGAAGTAAATTCATCAGCAGGAAAACTGCGATTGAAGCTATCATAACGTTTTGTTTGCTTTTAAAATCTTTTACTGATGTATTTAGTCGTCAAAGTGCAAATCGCCCAGCATGCCTTCGCTGCTCGCAACCGCAACGGCAACCGCGGCATCACCGGTCACGTTCACTGCTGTTCTTGCCATGTCCAGAATTCTGTCTACACCCAATATCAGCGCAATTCCTTCAACCGGTACCTGAACGGCCTGAAGCACAATGACCAGCATAATGATTCCGGCCCCGGGCACGCCTGCAGCTCCAATGGATGCAAGAGTTGCTGTTAGAACAATTGTTAACTGTTGCAATATGGTTAAATCCATTCCCAGTGCCTGTGCAATGAATACAGCAGCTACAGCTTGATATAAACTTGTACCGTCCATATTTATTGTTGCACCAACGGGCAGTACAAAACTTGAGACCTCTTCGTCTACCCCCAGGTTTTTTTCCACCCGTTCCATTGTAACCGGAAGTGTTGCTGCACTTGAACTCGTACTGAATCCAAGCAGGATGGCTGGTTGAATGGCTTTTAAGAAATCTCTCAGCTTCATTTTGCTGAATAGTTTAAACAGACTGAAATAGACGATCGTTACATGTAAAAGCAGACCAATAATCACCGCAACACAGTACCATCCCAGCGCCGTCAGAAGCGTTATAGCCTGCGACATATCGTCTCCCGCAAGATCCACAATAACGGCTGCCATCAGGGCAAATACGCCATAGGGAGCCGTTTTCATAATCAGATCCACAATTTTGATAATCACATCATTTAGAGCATCAAAAAAGTTGATCAGCGCCTCCCCCTTCTGAAGCGGTATATTGATAATACCTATTCCAAGCAATATGGCGATGAATACAACCTGTAGCATATTGGCGTTATCAGAAGCTGCTTGCACTACATTTTCCGGCACAATGTCTACGAAGAAATGCAGGGGGCTTCTGTCTACCAGTTCCTGTGCTGCTTCATCCCTCCCCTCAAGCTGATCACTGTAGCTTTCCTGGAGCGTAATTCGTGTCTGTTCCGGCAGGGCGTGACCGGGCTTCATAATGTTCACTACAGAAAGCCCAATCGTAATAGCAAATACCGTGGTAATCATATAGATGGCAATCGTCTTCCCTCCCATCCTTGAGAGCTTGGTCATATCGTTCAGGCTTGCAACACCTACCACAAGCGATGCCAGCACAAGCGGAACCGCAATTAATTTCAGCAGATCAACGAAAATGGTACCAAAGGGACGGATGTAGTCAATTGTAAACTGATTCCATCCTACGAGACTTGAAAACAGACCCCAGAGAAGGCCTAAAATTAAACCAATTATAATTTTCCAGTGTAGTTTTTGATACCACTTCATAGCAAATGTTTAGATGATTAAAAGAAGTACAAGCGCAATAAAACCGCCGCTGCCGGTAGAGACCCAATTTACGATACTGTTCTTTTTCCCGCTGTCGAGCTTTGACCACCGTGCTGTTTCGCTTTTTGAATTTTCGCCACTTTGATAGATTGCTCCCACGTAGGAATCGATAATGCATCCTAAAAAGCCTGCCAGTGTAATTGCACCCATAATCCACGCAGGATTTTGCCCGACACCCTGAGATGCAAAAAAACCAATGAGTAGCGCACCAAGCAGTGAAAAAAAGGTGCCCTTCAAACTAACGCCCCCGTCTGTGCCCGGCTGAACTACTTTACCGGAAATGACGCTTACAGTGCGCCCCGGATTTCTCAAGCCCACTTCGGTAGCCCATGTATCTGCCGTTGCCACTGCAACAACCGCAAATGCTGCAGCTAAGAAAAGCTCTACATCTGTCAAAAACCAGACGATGCAAAAAATGGCAATCCAAAACCCGTTCGCCCAAACTTGCTGGCCGTCGCGTCTGGTTTCATAAATCTTCAGTTTTTCAGTGGGAACCCGATCGTGATTAAGACGGGTGAACAGGCTACCGGTTATAAAAAATACAACGACAGCAACGGTGAGAATCCATCCACCAAACCCCAATATAGCTGTTCCCAAAATGATTACTGGAAGAACGGCATCAATAGTAATCCATGTAAGGAAAAAAGCGGCATATGCGAGTATGATAGAGAATGTGAGACCTTTAATAAGAGAGATATGGTCTCCCGCATTTCCCTCAAATATTGCAAGGAAAATCAATACAAAAATGAACCCGTAAGAGGTTAGTTGATTCAACTTTTTTGTGGAGCTGTGTCCGTTTTATCATTTGCACGTTCATCGGGCCGCTTAAGAATTGCAAAGACAACCGTTATATAGCCCGCCATGATCAAAACCGGGGCGATATAAAGCGAGATAAACCCGTACACTTCGTTTTCAAGACGCATGATTGTAAAACCGATGAACACCAGTAAAACACCCACTCCCAATATTTTATAATTCAACGCCGAAAACACCATCGGTTTCTTTTCCTTTCTTCTGCGCTTGGCTGCCATAAAACTCTAACGTTTTTAACGATTAAACTTAATGAATGAACCTTCTGTTGTCAGACTGATGTAATATGCGGTTACGTACCTAAAAAGAATTAACAGCATCATACGAATTATTTTAGAAGCCGACAGAACATAACGGTATATTCTTCAGAGTGAAGTTATTCAAAACTACGCTAACTGAAAAATCACGATTTTAAATTGTCTCAGATCAGAACCATCGTTTTAGCATCAGCAAGCCCGCGCAGAAAAAAACTGTTTGAACTGATGAATATCCCGGTACAGGTTTCCCCTTCATCGATAGAGGAGACGGTGAACGACCAGCTTTCACCCTCAGAAGTTGTTGTTTCACTCGCTGAACAGAAAGGCTCAGACGTTGCCACAGGACTCTCTGAAGCGATTGTTATCTCTGCTGACACCATCGTCGTGCATAAAAATAAAATTCTTGGAAAGCCCCGCAACAGAGACGATGCAGCAGCCATGTTAAAAGCGTTAAGCGGTGACGATCACTTCGTTTACAGCGGAGTTCACGTTATCGATCAGCGGGCGAAAGATAAAATTAACAGGACAGTTTCTTTATTTGAGAGAACAAAAGTGTCGTTCAGCACGTTAGACGATTTGGAAATAGAGCGATACATTGACACAGGAAGTCCTATGGATAAAGCCGGCGGATATGGCATTCAGGATGACCTTGGCTCTCTATTTGTAAATAAAATTGATGGCGATTATTATAATGTAGTTGGTTTCCCAATAAACGCTTTCTATCAAACTCTCAAACACGCTCATAGAGATCTCCATAAACAGATATTTTCACTATGATTAAAAAATTAGCGTCCCGTATCTTTTTTGCGGCTCTTTTGACTTTAGCAGCAGTTCTACCTCAGCAAGTAACCGCCCAGTCAAATGATTTCCGGATTGCTAATCAATATCTGCAGCAGCAAAAATACGAAGAAGCCCTGCCCATACTGCGCGAGCTGCATAACAACAATCCTTCAACCTACACCTATTTCGAAAAGCTTGCTGAATGCCTCGTCAACCTGAAAAAGTACGATGAGGCAATTGATATTGCTGAAGCCCAGATACGAAATGATAATTCTGTGACCAGAACGTCCATAAAACTTGCTGAAGTGTACCATCTGAGCGGTGATATTGAAAAGGCAAAGGAAACGTGGAATAATGTTATTGAGAATAACCCACAGCAGATTCAGATTTTTTACAACGTTGCAGAGTCAATGAATCAACGGCGGGAATACCTGGCAGCGATCGATCTCTATAAACAGGCTCGCGAGCGTTTTAGTAACACCCAGCTTTTTTCAAATGAACTCGCCAACTCCTACATGCAGGCCGGTCTTTTTAAAGAGGCGGTGAACGAGTATTACATGGTTATTAAAGATTCTCCGCAGCAGATGGGGTTTGTTCAACAGCGCTTTCTGCGAATGAGAGATAACGATCTCTACAACATTGCATCGCTGGAGCTCGAAGATTTCCTGCTTGAACTCGATACCGGCCATTTCGCTTATTCACAGCTCTATCAGCTGCTGAGCTGGCTTTTTCTTGAAACAGAAGAGTACCGCCGGGCATTTGTTTTTGCGCGGCAGTATGAATCGCGAACAGCTGAAACAAACTACTCCCTTTTTTCACTTGGAAACCGTTTGCGTTCTGCCAGGCAGTTTGAGCTGGCCGCCGACGCGTTCTCCTACTATATCGAATCTGAATCGGGCTTGCTGACCCGCGCCACCGAAGAGAAGGCAAACACCTACTTGCAGTGGGCAAGGTACCAGGAACAGCACGGATTGCGATCGTCTGAAAGTCAGGATGAGCTTTTCGGAAACTCTTACAGATTAAATGAGCAGATCACAGAAACTTCGCCCAACTATAACCGAATAGACCGTGTCCTCTCAACTCTCATCGACCTTTCGCTCGATCACTATAAAGATGCAGAAAAAGCGGAACGCTGGTATACTCTTTTGAATGAAAAGGCCGGTTCAGAGGGCAGCGGTCGCGCTTACGCGCTATATGCTGAAGGAAGAATCGCACTTTTTAAAGGAGATCATTCAACTGCCCGGCAAGCATTAACACGGGCCGACCGTCAGTCTGAAGATTCAAATTTGTCAGAACGAACCCGCTTCTACCTGAGCCTGTCCGACTTTTTTGCGGGTGATTATGAATTTGCCCAAATACAGTTAAGCTCTCTTGAACGGAGAAATACCTCATATTTTGCAAATAATGCCATTCAGCTCAGAATGTGGATTAAGAACGGTATGCGGCTGGACGAAGAAAATGAAACGCTGGGTCAGTTTAGCGACGGTATCCAATTAATCCATCTTGGAAAATACGATGAGGCCCTTGAAGAGCTTAAACCAATTCTCGACTCCCCCCGTCACCCTTTTGCGGACGACCTGGTAGTGGAACTCACCAAGAACCTGCCCTATCGTTTTCAGCCCGCTATCCTTCAGATTCTCGAGAAACAGATAACCGGAAACAGAGCTTCACCCCTCCGCGAACGACTGATGTGGGAACGGGCCCTGCTTTCCGAGCGGCTTCTCATTACATTTGATCGGTCCAGTGAAAGCTTAAGCCAGGAAGATATCTTTTTCGGAAGAATGCCTTTACCCCCGGGTGAGCTCACCGAATCTTCGGTAGAGGAGATGTTTGAAGACATTCTCATTGAATTTCCGGATGGCTTTTATGCCCGTTTTGCGCGCGAAAAACTACAGCAATCTACACAACAGCAGACACTCTAGTTATGAAACGAATTCTGATAATCCTACTATCACTCTTTTTCATTATAGGCCATGCGCTGCAGGCCGAGGCACAAGAACGTGTGCTTATCCCCATGGATGCCTCTCAAAATGATCACCTGAAAGCGTACGGAATCATCTTTAACCATCTTCTTGAAAACCAAACCGGTCAGTGGTTACTGAACTATCGCGGGGGAAGTTTTATGACGGCCAACAATTCTGATATTGTACGAAAAAGTCGAGTACGTGGCGTATCAATTGAAGTGATATCTGAAGCAGCAGCGGAGAGAATCATTCAGGAAGTAGAACAACCCAACGTCAACACCGCTGCTATCAATCTTGAAACCGCTCCGAAAATAGCCGTTTACGCTCCGCCGCAGACCATGCCATGGGACGATGCCGTTACTCTGGCCCTGGATTACGCAGAAGTTCCCTACGATCTGATATACGACAGGGATGTGCTCTCCGGAGAGCTCGATAACTATGACTGGCTGCATCTTCATCACGAAGATTTTACGGGCCAGTTTGGTAAGTTCTACGGTACTTACAGAGATGCACCCTGGTATATTTCCCAGGTCAATCAACTCCAGGAACTTGCATCAGATCTGGGCTACGGCAAGGTCAGCGAGCTTAAGCGAGATGTTGTGCTTGAAATTCGGGATTATATTGGTAATGGTGGCTTTATGTTCGCCATGTGCTCGGGCACAAACACCTTCGATATTGCTCTTGCAGCAAAAGACCTCGACATTGTTCCTACCGAAATTGACGGCGATCCAATAGACCCAAATGTAAACGATCGACTTGACTACTCAAATACTTTTGCTTTCCATAATTTTAGTGTAGAAACCGATGCCTATATCTATTCTCATGATAATATTGATGTTGAGGTAAATATTAACCGAATTAGCGAAAGTCTCGACTATTTTACCCTTTTTGAATTTTCAGCCAAATGGGACCCGGTTCCCACTATGCTCACACAAAATCATGTAAGCAGTATTCCCGGATTTTATGGCCAGACTACAGCTTTTCAGTCTGATAAAGTAAAAAACAGTGTCGTAGTTCTTGCGGAATCCCCGGGCCGTGACCAGGTTAAATATTTGCACGGCAACTATGGTGAAGGCACGTTCACTTTTTACGGCGGCCACGATCCTGAAGATTATACTCACCGGGTTGGAGATCCCCCTACCGATCTGAGCCTGCACACCAGCAGTCCCGGCTACAGACTGATTCTGAACAACATTTTGTTTCCCGCTGCCCAAAAAGAAAAAAGAGAAACCTAATTTCAGTTTGTCAGTGTTGCAGATTTACAGTGTGTCAGTTAAGCTTTTGACAGGAATTAAACTCTATCAATAATTGCAGGTAGGCAAATATCAAAATCCTTTTGACGCCATAAAAAATCTGACACACTGTTGAACTGACACAGAAAACCTGACAATGAAAATGGATTATAGCCACATCAAACCAAGCAGCAAATTCAGCGACTTCATTCAACTGATAGAGATACTCCGAAAAGAGTGTCCGTGGGACAGAAAGCAGACGCACCATTCAATCAAAGAGAATCTGATTGAAGAGGCGTATGAAGCGGTGGAGTGTATTGAAAATGAAGATTATGACGAACTATCGAAAGAACTAGGAGATTTGCTGCTTCACATTGCGTTTCACAGTAAGATAGCTGATGAAAAAAACCGGTTCGATATCGAGGATGTGATCCTTCGTATTTCTGAAAAGCTGATTCGCCGGCATCCCCACATTTTTGCAGACACAGAAGTAAATGATGATAAACAGGTTGCTGAAAACTGGGAGTCGATCAAGCTGAAAGAAGGACGCGAATCGATTCTTGACGGAATACCCGTTCATCTGCCGGGATTAATTAAAGCCCACAGAATGCAGGAAAAAGCAGCCAACGTGGGCTTCGATTGGGCAGAGTGGACACTTGCATGGGAAAAGCTGAATGAGGAGATTGAAGAGTGGAAGGAAGCGATAGACAGTCAGAGCAAAAATGAACAGGCGGAAGAGTTTGGAGATCTGCTGTTCAGCCTGGTAAACGTGGGGCGTCTGCTTGAACTCAACGCAGAAGATTCAATACGAATGGCTAACAAAAAATTTGACAGCCGCTTTCGGTATATCGAAAATAAACTTAAAGAGAACAACCGTTCACTCAACAACGCAGCCCTGGAAGAGATGGATCGCTGGTGGAATGAAGCAAAAAAAGAGGAACGCTTGTAAAAAAGCTTTCAATTTGCCCGATTATTTCATCGTATTAAACATAAGCTGAATAGCGCTTCTAAAGTACACTCTGTTTTTGTATTTTTAGACATAAAACTAACGCCTCTGATCTCGGGTTTACCCAACACAATCTGGACTTCAGGTTCAAAGTTTGAGCAATTCATCACCTGAATAATTAGCAGAGGCTGAAACACGGAATCTTAATTACGGATATATTTATGGCCAAACAAAATTTGGACAGTATTGATACAGATAAATACCCATATATAAACAAAGGTCTTGAAGGGATTGTAGCGTTTTCTACAACCAAGAGTTTTATCGATGGCCAAAAAGGCGAGCTCATCTATGCCGGCTACAATATTGACACCCTCGCTGAAAATGCAACGTTTGAAGAGGTCTGCTTTCTGTTATGGAATGACCGCCTGCCAAATCAAAAAGAGCTGGATAAGCTAAATAACGATATCATTGGCCAGCGTAAACTACCTGACCCTGTATTAAACTACATCAAAACGACCAACAAGGATGCAGAACCGATGTCGGTTCTGCGATCAGCAGTTTCTATGCTGGCAGATTTTCAGGAAAAAGATAGCAACAATACTCTGGACGCGGTTGCAATGGCAGCACAAATGCCTACAATTATTGCAGCATTTGCTCGCGCGCGTAATGGTAAAGACATTGTAGAGCCTCTTAACGAAGGGAGCACCGCGTTTAATTTCCTCTATATGCTGAACGGTGAAAAGCCTGGTAAAGCAGCTGAAAAAACAATGGATCTCTGCCTTATTTTACACGCCGAACACGGAATGAACGCCTCAACCTTTACCGGCCGGGCCATCTGCTCAACTGAATCTGATATGTTTTCAGCCGTATCGGGTGCGATTGGCGCCCTGAAAGGACCTCTCCACGGTGGTGCTAATACTGCCGTAATGAATATGCTTCTTGAGTTTGAAGAAGATCCTGACACGGCAGATCCGGTTGAGTTTACCAAAAAGAAACTGGCCAATAAGGAAAAAATCATGGGCTTTGGCCACCGTGTATATAAAACATTTGATCCCCGGGCACGTCTTCTCAGGGGCATGTCGAAAAGCCTTTCTGAAGAAACTGGTCAAGAAAAGCTTTATGAGTGGTCCGAAGCCATATTGAAGACTATGAAAGACGAAAAAGATATCGATCCCAATGTTGATTTCTTCTCAGCAACGGTCTATTATTCTATCGGAATTAAGCCCGATTTATACACCTGTATTTTTGCAATGAGTCGTGTATCAGGCTGGACTGCCCATTACATCGAGCAGGATCAAAACAACCGTCTGGTTCGTCCGCGCGCACTTTATATAGGTGAGAAAAATCTGGAATGGACCCCGGTTGAAAAACGATAATTTCTCACTTTTCTAAAAAGAGATCAAAACCCGTCTGATTCAATATCAGACGGGTTTTTTTATGAAATTGATTATTTGATATAACTGAGCTAAAACAGTAAAAGTGTATCCTTCTCTTAGCTAATTTCTTCACACCAATTATTTTTGCACTCTTAATCCGATAATTGTTTTATAGGATTAAGTCCGTTTTTTGATGAAAGTGGATCTACTATATCAATTTCATTTACCACGCTGAAACTGGCAGGTTTTTTTTGATTCGTTTTTCTGCTTCAGCTACTTTATTAACAACATCAATGATACTATCCGGAACTACAGAGATTGAATCGATTCCACATTCAACAAGAAATTCTGCGTATGAGGCATCGTTACTTGGCGCCTGGCCGCAGAATCCTACTTTGATCCCTGCACGGTGCGCCCTTTCGATAACTTCCCGGATAGCCGTTTTTACTGCAGGATCATTTTCATCAAAAAGATGAGCCAGTGCTCCGGAATCCCGATCCACCCCCAAAATAAGCTGCGTAAGATCATTCGATCCGATGGAGAAGCCATCAAACCATTCTGCAAACTTCTCTGCAAGTATATAGTTGGAAGGAATTTCACACATCATATAAATCTGCAGACCGTGAACTCCTCTTTTCATGCCAAACCCTGCCATCACATTCAGTACCTTTTCTGCTTCATCTAACGTTCTGCAGAAAGGTATCATCACAATGACATTATCAAGCCCGATCAGTTCGCGTACTTTTTTTAGAGCACGGCACTCAAGTTCAAAACCTTTGCGGTAATTCTTATCGTAATACCTGGAGGCTCCCCGCCAGCCCAGCATAGGATTTTCTTCATGTGGTTCAAACTGGCGTCCTCCAATTAACCCTGCATACTCGTTTGTTTTAAAATCACTGGTTCGAACGATAACCGGTTCAGGATACTGAGATGCAGCGATTTTTGAGATTCCACTTGCAAGTCGGTCAACAAAATACTCTTTCAGATCACTATATCCAGCCGTCAGCTTTCGTATTTTGCGCACTTCGTCTTCATTCTCAATCCGTTCAGGGTGTACCAGTGCCATCGGGTGAATGCGAATGTGGTTGCTGATGATAAATTCCATCCTTGCAAGGCCGATTCCTTTTACCGGCAACCGCCACCATTTAAAAGCGGATTCGGGTGTGGCCAGATTCAGCATTACGTCGGTTTTTGGCTGCGGTAATACACCCAGGTCTATCTCTTCAACTCTGTACTCAAGCTTTCCTGAATATATTTTCCCCTCATCTCCTTCTGCACTCGAAAGAGTTACAACATCTCCGTCTTTAAGTTCAGCCGTCCCATTGGTTGTACCTACAACAGCTGGAATTCCCAGCTCACGACTCACAATAGCAGCGTGACAGGTTTTGCCGCCATAATCAGTAATAATACCTGCGGCATTGCGAAGAGCAGGAACCCAATCCGGTTCCGTCATTTCGGTAACCAATATTGTATCGGGATTTATACCGGAAAGGTCCGTTGCGTCGTGAACAATTTTTACAATACCGTTTACAATGCTATTTCCTATACTTATTCCTGAAATAAGCAGCTCTGCCGAGGTTTCTGTAAGGGTATAATTTTTAAATATTTCGTTTTGATGGATGGAGTGAACTGTTTCGGGTCGGGCCTGAACGATAAAGAGCTTTTGCGTAACATCATCTTTAACCCACTCAATATCCATCGGGGAACCGTAGTGATGTTCAATACCGACGCCCCATCGGGCCAGCTGAAGAATTTCATCATCATCCAGCACAAATGACTGTCTCTCTTCCAAAGTTGTTGGAATATTTAATGTATTGTGTCCCTCGTCAGATGAGTAGATCATTTTTAACTCTTTTGAGCCTAGAACTTTTTCAATAATCGGACTGTATTCAGACTGGCCGAGTTTTTCTTTGAATACGTAGTACTGATCGGGATTCACAACGCCTTTTACCACATTCTCTCCCAACCCCCATGCACCGTTGATCACTAAAGCATTGGGAAATCCGGTTTCCGTATCCACCGTGAACATCACACCTGATGAACTTTTATCAGCTCGTATCATGATTTGCACTCCAACGGATAGGTACACTTTCATGTGATCGAACCCCATTTTTTCGCGATAAACGATCGCACGATTTGTAAAAAGGGAGGCGTAACATTTTTTGCAGGCTGTAATCAGGTTGTCCGCGCCGGTAATATTCAGGTAGGTCTCTTGCTGCCCTGCAAAACTTGCGCCGGGCAGATCTTCAGCCGTTGCGCTGCTTCGTACAGCCACAGCCAGACTGCCTCCCGAATTAGTGCCATTTTGTTTAAAATAATCTTTGTTTAACTGCTGATATGCATTTCGAATACTTTCGGCTAGCTGAATTGGGAACGTACTGTTCAGAATTAGACGGCGTACCCTTTGCCCTGTCTCTTCAAGGTTTCGTGTTTCCGAATGATAATCATCAAGGCATGCACTGATTTTATCTTCAAGCTTATTGGCCTTCAAGAAATAGCGATAGGCTGCTGATGTTGTGGCAAATCCATCCGGCACCTCAATACCCAGAGTTTTTAAATGTTTAGTCATCTCACCGAGAGATGCATTTTTACCTCCAACCAAGGGTACATCCTGCATATTCAATTCAGAATACTGAATAATGTAAGCTGTTTTTTCTCTTTTCATAATTACACCTCTACAATTGTTTCACTCATGTGGCTTATACTCATTTCCAAAACATAATTACTCATCCAGGGCTACCGTTTTGCATAGAAAATGAAGCAGATGTATCTGATTGGTTTTTCTAAAGCTTTTGTTCACAATCAGATCGATCAGCAGACATACTTTCACCGGAAGCGGCACCCCGGCTTCCGGTGATTATCAGACGTAAAGCTTACTTCACTTCAATCATTTTGGGTTTTACAGCTTCAGCCTTTTGCACAGAAAGCTTCAACACGCCATCTTTGAATGACGCATTAATCTTTTCATCTTTGATTTTTTCGGGAAGCGTAAAGGCCCTGTAAAAACTTCCATAATACCGTTCGCGACGAATGAAGTCTTTCTTCTCTTCTTTTTCTTCTTTTCTTCGCTCACCGGTAACCGTTAACCGGTCGTCCTGAAAGTTTACTTTGATATCCTTCTTCTCCATACCGGGAATGTCCATGCGTATAACGTATTCATTTTCATCTTCCGTCACATCCGCGCTGGGAGCCCATGTTGATACTGCTTTTCCTCCATTATCACGAGACCAGGAGAACGGGACCAAATCGTCAAAGAAAAGATCCATTTCCCGTCGAAGAATATCCAGTGAATTCGGTTCTTGTGTTCTTCTTTTGAGTTTCATAATGCACCTCTCAATTTAATTTATCTTGCTTTTGTTTTAAGCCCGGCTATACCGCTGGGTCTGATATAAAAAAACGGAGATTACTTAAGAGTAGCTGAAAGTTGTACATGACTTTTTATGTAGTCTATAACGCAATTCAACTATAGGCTTTTTCCTTACGCCTGGGTGAGCAAAGCCTGATGAGGAGAGGTATGGATAACTAATTATAAAACTTATATGCGCTCATTGACATTGCGCTCATTTTCAACCCACTTAACTGCATGAAAAATAAGTTCCGTGGTGTTTTTCAGTTCAAGTTTGTCCTTAATTCTGGACCGGTATGTTTCAACTGTTTTCAGAGCTAAATGGAGCTGTTCTGCAATTTCGCTCGTACTTTTAATCCGTCCAATCAATTCAAACACCTCCAGCTCCCTGTCACTGAGAATGTCAACCGGAGATTCGAACGCAGATTTATTGCCGGACATCGCATTCATAAGTAACCTGTCACTTAGTACCTGACTTACGTGTATGCCACCTTTAAGTACCTTATAGACCGCATTGATAAGCACATCACTGCTTTCAAACTTCATTACGTATCCCTTTGCCCCTGCCCGCAGTGCCCGCTCGGCATACAGAGTCTCCTCGTGTCGTGAAACAACCAGGATTTTTTGATCCGGATTTTGAAAGATAATATTTTTTACAAGTTCAATTCCATTCATTCCCGGCAGTGATAAATCTACTACAAGCAGGTCCGGTTTTTCACTATCCATACATTCAAGGTAATCCTCCGCTCTTTCAAATTGGCGTATAACTTCCCATCCCGGTTCCGATTCAAGAGTATCAACCAGACCCTTTCTCATAATCGGGTGATCATCTACAATGATGATTGTTTTATTTAATGTATGTTCCATGGCGGCCCTCCGTTTTTTATTTATAGTTCACTGTTTATCATCTCATTCCCATCATTCTCTCTAAAACCTTCACCTTTTTTAGCGTAATTTCCCTGGTCAGGTATAATACACCTAACTCTCGTAATGTCGTCCTGAGTACGCACAATTTCCAGGATTCCCCCCAATACTGTTGCCCTGTACTTCATAATTTGCAGACCCGCTCCCTGCATTGATCCCTCTTCCTGTTCGTCGGGACAAAATCCAACCCCGTCATCATCAATAATCATCACCGTGCGCTCTTCATTTGATGTAAGCCGAACTTTAATCAACTTAGCTTCTGAATGTTTTACAGCATTGCTAATCGCTTCCTGTGCAATTCTGTACAGATGAACAGCTGTCGTATGATCATCAATTTCGCCCTTGCCCGTCTCATAGTATACACATGCAATGCCCTTTACTTTGGAAATCCGATCGCAAAGATTTTGAAGAGCCACACTCAGACCTTTTTTTACGACATCTACCTGCACCATCCCTCGCGAAAGAACGCGCGTATACTCGTCAGCTTCTTTAACCATTTCGGATATTTCCTTCACTTCATCTGCTCCGGGCACAGCATTCGCCTTTAGCTTTCTGGCAAGATTCTCCGATAGCATCCGGATACCGGTAAGCATTTGGCCAAGCCCGTCGTGAAGCTCCCGCCCTATTCTTTTTCGTTCTGTATCACTTGCCTTCAAAACTTTTTTTTCCATCTCTCGCCGATCAGAAATATCCCTGATGATTGTTGCATAGATTACCCGTTTATCCGGGTGTACTTTACTCACGGAGATTTCGATTGGTATTACCGAACCATCTTTTCGAATAGCCTGTGATTCCCTGCCCTGACGAATGAGTTTATTTTCACCGGTTTTCAAACTTTTTACGATGTAATCAGTCTGAGAAATATTGTGCGGAAACGGAAGTAGTTCTGCAGCATTTTTCCCCAACAATTCCTCTTTTGGATATTTGAACAGCCTTGAAGCAGTTTGATTACAGGTGAGTATGTTGCCCTTTTCATCAAACGTGATCATTGCTTCCCTGCTGGTCTCAAATATAGCCTGACTGATCGCCATACTACTCCTCAGGCGGTTTTCAGTTGTCTTCTGCTTTCTGATATCACATATGGTTATCACACAAAATTTAGGGGTGCCGTCATCGTCGTTAATTACGTTGAAACGCACATCAAGCCAAACACGGTTTCCCATTTTATGTTTAGCATACCACCGACCGTGCATAGGCTTCCCCTTCAGTGAACGTTCTAATACAGATTTAAATGAAGCTTCATCACCATAGAGGCTGTAAATCGATTTTCCCAGAACCTCTTCTTTTTCATAACCAAGAATCACCTCATTCGCCTTGTTCCAAAAGATGATATGTCCCTTTAAATTGATGAGTATTACACCGTGAAGAATGCTATCAAGAATCTTAAATTGGTGATTTAAACTGTCGAAATACATATCTCCCCGGTATTTTAGATTAGTTTTCAGCAGGGATTGATCTCATTTTAATATCTTCATAAGCTATATACAAAACATCTTTCAGAAAGTATGTAAGTAATTTCCTGACAACATAGTCAGAGATAACCCTATATTTTTTTTGAAAAAATTATATGCAGAAAAGTAGCTTTAGGAATGCAAGGAGAATAGTTTCTACAGTGTGGAAGTAACTATATTCGTACGGTGATATTGAACTGATATAGCAGCAGAATATAAACCGTTCTTGTAGTGAAGATTAAGCAGCCCATAACCACGTACCCGATAGCGAAGCCTGGCGTATTTATTTACTTCTCCCGACAGGACACATTTTCAGTATTGATATCGCCTCTGGCAGTGAATACTTCATGAATAAACAAGAGTATACCGTAATAAAAAAACTGGAATCACGGACTCAAAAAGAGGGGGCCCCTGCTGTGGGTAATCACATGATGGGTTGTTGATCCGAAAGTTGCACGGCGCAGTGCTGAAACAGAGTGAGCCCCCAACAGTACAAGGTCCGGATTTTTTTTAAGCTGACGTTCAATAATACGCTCACCGGGATTTCCTTTATCCAACACAACTTTTGTGATATAGGAAAAATTATGTTCTTTCAAGTAGTCTTCAGCCTGTTTTAAAATGGCTGATGAACGATCCACATCTTCTGTTGATGGCCCCTCAGATATATTCAAAAGTTCAATCTCAATATCTTTACCGTAGGGCAGCAGGTGTACAAAACTCTTCAGTGTCTTTGCCGCAGGTGCACTACCGTCAAATGATACAAGAATTTTTTCAACATCTTTGTATTGATCCGTTACAACTAAAGTGGGAGCAACTCCCCCTTTAACCACTTTGGCAAGTGTGCCTGAATCCAAGTCCGGTTGGTTATAAAAAAACCTCGAATCCCTCCCCACAACTAACAAATCATGATACTTCATCTCTTCAATAATCAGCTCGAATGACGCACCGTGTTTCTTTAAATTGCGATACTTTACGCCCTCTTTTTCTGCGGAGTGTCTAAAATTTGTTAAAAGTTTTTCAGCAACTTTTCGGGACTCATCCGCCATTTCCGCCCAGATTTTATGTCCGCGTAATTCCGTGCCATAGCCGCCAAATGCTAAAGCTGAATCTATATTGGATTTATCAACCACAGCAAGACCCGTGAGGCTTGCATCGAACCGTTTTGCAAGCCGAATAGCGTATCTGGTAGCAATTAGAGTATCATCATCAGGATCGAGGGCAACTACTATTCGTTTAATCATAGCGGTATAAGTGAGAGATTATTGTGGACTTTTATATTTACAATTGTTCATTTGAACCCGTTTTCTAAAATATTCTTTGGTTTGATTGCTGATCTAATTCCGGTCCATTTTTGAGTGGATATTATACACTTCATAATTTCAGAACCCAGTTCTTCATTTCTTACAATCGGTAAATTGCTGTGCCTGTTTGCAATTTTACCGGGAGCATCCCACATGAGCGAAGTCTCACTGCTTTCAATAATTACCTCTCCACCATTTTCTATGACCATCGACGCTCCTGATAGTCCGTCTGTACCGGATCCCGACAGAAACACGCTCAGTAACATGTTTCCGTAAACTTTAACTGCTGAACGAAGCAATACATCGATCGATGGGCGGCTAATGTGCTCACGAGGACCACGGTGAATTCGAAGATATCGCCTGATTCCGTCATTTTTCACTTCTGTATGATAGCCGCCGGGCGCTACATATATCTGTCCGGGTAAAAGCAAACTACCGTCAGTAGCTTCCCGAACATTTAATGCGGTTACCAGATCGAGTTGTCTGGCCAGTTCACGCGTATAAATTTTTGGCATGTGCTGTACAATCATCACAGGCACTGGCAAATTAGCCGGCAGTTGAACAATAACCTGAAAAAGTGATTTTACACCTCCCATACATCCTGAAAGCAAGAGGAACTCTACATTTAGCGCCTTATCTCTTAATGAATGAAATTGATCACCTGAAACCTGTTCACTTATGTTGTTTAAAGAGTGGCGGTCAGTAACCCTCTTTTCATTTAAATTTGGAATTAATTGAAGAATGGGCTGAACCCGTTTAATGAAATGTTTGCCGGCAAATATCACGCCTTTGCTTTGATCAGGTTTTGTTACAAAGTCAATAGCACCGTGTCTGAGCCCTGTAATTGCAACATTTGCACCCATTATATTCAGAGGCGTTAAGAGCACAACAGGTAGTTTCGGAAATTGCTCGCGAAGCTCATAAAACAGATCCATCTGTTGTGATTCAAGCTCATCCACAGCGAGCATCAGAAGATCCGGCTCATTTTTCCTGATGTTGCTATAAATTAATTCGGGATTGATGTTTTTTTCCAAAAAGACGGATTCTACATCCGAAATGCCTTTCAGCATATTCATTAACATCTGGCGTACAAGAATATTCGAATCTATGATGTAGATCTTCAGTCTCAGGCTCTTTTGTTTAGTTTCATGTTTCATGCCTTTACCCTGATTAATTATTTTTTCTTAATAAACTTAGCGAAAAGCCTTAGAGACACCCCTGCATTGATCACCCAGAAGGGAGTAGTCTCTGGTCAATTCTTTTTGTAGGGACTAAGACTACAAATTAACTGAACAGGCCTTCTTGTAACTTATTCACCTGAATTCTCGTAGAGCGTTTTACTGCTTTTTTTCAATAGTGATCCTAACGTGATGATTGGAACGGTCTCTTTTTATTGGTATCACGATACGGCCTTCTTGAACATTTAAAGTTTCTCCATCGAGAGTCCCCTTCAATATTCCGTTCTCATATCCATGCGGATTCTCAACCACAATTTCATAAGAGGTAATGCCGTCATCCAGCCTGTAGGAAATTACATATTCTTTCCACGCTTTTGATGCAGACGGGCGAACAGACAGGGAATTCTCGTGAAGGCGGAACCCCAGGATCGATTCAAGAGCAACACGATAGTACCACCCCCCCGATCCCGTGTACCACGACCATCCGCCCATTCCATCCAGAGGAGATTCTCCGTATATGTCAGCAGCCACCACATAAGGTTCAACCCGGTAGCGACGTGCATCATCTTTAGTCAGTGAGTGGTTTATAGGATTTATCATATGAAAATATTCGTGTGCAAGGGTCCCCGTTCCACTCTCCGCCATCGCTTTGATTACCCAGCAGGCTGCGTGCGTATATTGCCCTCCATTCTCGCGAACACCAGGAATGTAGCCTTTAATGTACCCCGGGTTTTTTTCTGTTCGGTCAAACGGAGGTGTAAGCAGTTTAATGATACCCGCCTTCTTATCAATCAGCTGATTTTCCACTTCCCGCATTACCTGCGCTCCTCGTTCTTTATCAGCAACCTGAGAGATAACCGACCAGGATTGTGAAATACCATCGATTCTGCACTCTTTGTTTTTATGTGAACCCATTGGGGTTCCGTCATCATAGAACGCACGCAAATACCAGTTCCCGTCCCAACCCTCTCTGTTCAGATGGTTTTTCAATTTTTTTGATTCTGATCTGTATCGATCTGCGCGATCACTATCGCCCCTGCTCCGGCATATCCTTTCAAATTGATCTAAAACCTTACAGAGGAAAAATCCAAGCCAGACGCTCTCTCCCCGCCCCTCAACTCCAACCTGATTTAATCCATCATTCCAGTCTCCGGCACCAATCAGTGGAAGACCATTTACGCCGAACTTCAGGGAAATATCGATCGCCCGGCAACAGTGGTCATAAACAGATCCTGTACTATCCGAAATTTCCGGCTGGAGATATACTTCATGCTCATGATCTTCAAGTTTTCGGGCCTCAATGTAGTTCACTTCTTCATCTAATATTGAAGTATCTCCGGTAGACTGAACATAAAAATTAGTTACATAAGGCAGCCATAGACGATCATCCGTAATTTTGGACCGGATTCCCCTGCCCGTCGGCGGATGCCACCAGTGGAGAACATCACCCTCTGGAAATTGATTTGCGGAGTGTCGCAGAATCTGCTTTCGGGTCAATTCAGAATCCACATAAAGTGCAGCCATTGCATCCTGAAGCTGATCTCGAAAACCGTACGCGCCGCCTGCCTGGTAAAATGCGGTACGCCCCCACATACGACAACTGATATTTTGATAGGAGAGCCATCCGTTCATTAGCAGGTTAAGTGAAGGATCAGGAGTTTTTACGGTGACTCTGCCTAACTTTTCTTTCCAAAAATGAACAGCCTCATTGAAGGTTTTTTCAGTCCACCCATCCTTTGCACACATTTTAATATGTTCTTCAGCCTGATCTAAATTATCAGTCTCTCCATCAATAAGAACAATCCTTACTGATTCACCCGCCTTAATTTGCCCTTTAACCTGAAAGGCGGCACACGGGTCGCCATTTACCTCAATGCGGTTATCCAGAAGATTTTTCCCAGAAAGAGCCATTGGACGATCCAATGATCGGTTTCGGCCGATAAATGACTTTCGATCTGTTGTATAAGAAAGTTCAAACCCATCCGGAAGCTCCGATATACCAGAAAATGCGGCCCGCCCCGCAAACTCGTTATTATAAAAGTTTTCAGCAATCAAATACCTGCCGTTTGATGAAGACTGTTGAACAATGTGCTTACCTGAAGTTCGTTTATGAACGCCAAGCACCCTGTCTGTATAGCGAAACAGGGAAAGTTCGCGGTCTCTGTCACTTTTGTTACTAACTGTGAGAACAGAAACTTTCACCGGATTTTGAATATCGACATACTGACGGACTTTCTGTTCCAGTTCACCGGATTGATGATGGTATTCAGTATATCCAAAACCATGAATTACCCTGTAATTCCCATTGCCGGGAACCGGACCAGGCGTAGGTGACCAAAAGGTTTTAGCATCTTCATCACGAACATAGAACACTTCTGAATGTGAATCCTCAACAGGGTCATTCGACCAGCTCGTAAGTTTATTTTCCCTACTGTTCTTGCTCCATGTATATCCGCTTCCTCGTTCTGTTGCAAGAAAACCAAAATCGGGATTAGCAATTACATTGACCCATGGAGCAGGCGGTAAAATCAGCTTTTTGGATCCGGGATCCGTGTTTATCAGGATATGATATTCGTTACCGTTGTCATTAAATCCGCCAAATCCATTAAAAAATTGCAGGCTCTCTTTCTCCATCTCAGGCTGATCGCCGTCGGGAATAGCGGGTGTATAGATATCGCTGTCGCCTTTTGTATACCAGGAAGTTTCAATCTGCTTAAGATATGAAGCGTCGAAATCTGGAAGGCTGTTTTCGTATACAGCTTCTGCAACCGTTAAGAGTAAATTGAGATCTTCAGCAGACATTTTATCCGTTCGGTGAATAAATATGCCACCTGCATTGTGCAGCCGGTCTCTTTGCCCCGACCGTTCCACTTCTTGTATAATCGACTCCTGAACCTCATCTACGTATGAAGGTGAGTGATCGTTCAGAAACAAAAGCTCCGTTTCTAACCCTTTCAACCTCCAAAATGAAACTGCATTCAGCAGTTTTTTCACATCTTTTAGCTGGTCTACATTATCAATTCTGTAAATGATAAGTGGGAGATCCCCGGAAATGCCGTGCACCCAAAGATCGTGCTGTTTTTTTCGGTTCTTTCGGATAGTGCGTTCATCAGCTCTCGAACTAATCTCCGGGTAGATTAGAGGGGACGCAAGTTTTTGAAAATAGTGCGCTTTTTTGGATGTCACGCCTATGTGATCAAGTTCCACTGAGCTGTAAACGGAAGCAAGATCGAAAGCTCGGTCTGCCGCATATCGGTTGTCAAAAGTATCTGCCAGCTGCTCTGCAAATTCGCGATTTTCAGCAAACCCAATTCCAAATGTAAACTCTTTCTTTTCGCCGGGCTTGAGTGTCAGCGTTTTTCGAATACTCATGATTGGATCTGTAACGTTCCCAAGTGAGCCGCTTAGCCGATTTTCGGCCATCATCGCTTTTGGATCGTGCAGTGATCGTCCTCTGCCCGTAAAACGAACTCTTTCCGTTTCAAACTGTACAGGTTCCGATTGTTCCAATCCGCTATCTTCAGCAAATGTATGAACCATCCATATCGCAGATTCGTCACCCGCTCTTGGGCGCCTGCGAACTAGTATAGCGTTATGCTCCGGTAAAAAATCTGTTTGTAAAAAAAGTTTTGAAAATGCAGGGTGCGATTGATGATCTATTTCCCGATTTAGAACGGCTTCGGCGTAGCTTGTTAACTCCAGCTCACGAATATTTTGGGAGTAATTGGTAAGCGTAATTTTTCTTACCTCTACCGGATGATCGGGTGAAACAGAAACCGTTGTTGTCGTTTCTATCCATTCATCAACCCGTGAAGTCACAATCTTACCGTCATGAAACCAGGTGTCGTAACGGTCCGGTTTTCGTTTTACAGGCTGATGCATACTCGACCAAAACGTTCCGCTCTCCACATCCTTGATGTAGAAAAACAAGCCCAGTGGGTCTGATGTGGGATCGGGCTCCCACCCATACATAGAGATTTGATCTTTTTTAGAGCGGCCCGTTCCTGCGTGCGTCAAGAACAATGAGTACGATCCGTTTGAAAGAAGGTGCAGTCTCGGCGGTGACCTATCCAGCTCGCTCATCCCAGCGTGTTCAACAACAAGCTCTACAGACGTTTTTTCGCCAGGCTCCAGCTCAGCATCAATTGGATGTGGTTCTTTTATCGGAACACCCCTCGGTATTTTCTCTTGCAGAATCAGTTCACATGCCTGCACTCTTAAATCAGCGTGAAAGTATTTATGAATTGCCCAGTCGTTCAGTACATTTTCAATGGCGAGCAGGCTCATTCCGTGATGGTGAACCATATATGTTTTCACCACTTCAAAGGATTTATCTTTCTCAAGCCGTGAAGGCGTAAAGTCCAGGGCATCGTAAAATCCCTGAATACCATATCCGCCAATGCTCTCAATCTCTTTTAAATTCTGCAGAGAGATAACGGGTTTCACCATAAGCGAGAGCATAGAAGCGTACGGGGCAATTACGTACTCTTCCGCTAACCCCCGCTTTAGGCCCAGCCCTGGCACCCCAAACGTTCGATATTGGTAGTGCATATCGATATTCATAAAACTGTAGGCGCTCTCCGACGATCCCCATGGACGTGAATTCTTTCTCCCGTAGGCCACTTGCCAGTCAATTACATTATTGCAGGTATGATTGATGAGCGTATCGTCATAGGTGCGCATAAACAGCACCGGCATCAGGTATTCAAACATGGTACCGCCCCACGAAAGCAGAATCTCATTCCTGTTCAGACTCGTCAGCCTCCGGCTCAGCCGAAACCAGTGTTCAACTGAAACATCTCCCTTAGCAATTGCAATGTAGGATGCAATACGCGCTTCACTCGCCAGTAAATCATAACTACCGGTATCAAGACTTGCTTTTTCAACATTATACCCAATACTGAAGAGCTTACGATCGTTGAGATAGAGAAATGTAAAATCCATTTCTTGAATCATTTTCTCGCAGATATCAATAATATCATTCGCCTGATCCATCCATTTTGTAAACACTTTCGTTGAGGATCTTTTTGGCTGCTCTGTATCCCGGTAAATCTCGGCCAGTTCAGCTGGGGAAAAAGAATGCAAATCACCGTTATAAGAATCGGGCAGGTTTTTCAGTTCCTCAATTGCACTTTCAACCAGTTTGAGCGGGCTTTCAACCCAAAATAGAAGATCCTGCATCATACTGTCACTAAGCTGGCCGCCAAGCGGCATCAGATCGATTGAACATAGTTCTGAAGATGACTTCTTCAGCTTTTTAAGCATCTGAAAGCTTTCCATATGTGTTTCAGCCTCGAACTCCTCAAGCTCTTTTAACATTGCACTGCACCCACCTTGGATACTTTTGTAGCACTCATAAGGCATAAAGCTACTATCACTATATGGCTTAAAAACCTCTTTTACTGTTGTAAGAGTATCAACAAGACCCTGCCAGATATTTTTTTGAATCCCTTTCTGTTTCATCGTTTCTCTGACGGATTCTTTTAAAACAATGAGTCCGGCGGCAAGATTACCGGAATCAACGGTAGAAATATATTGTGGATTGAGAACTTCACCGAGGCGGGTATCGTACCAGTTATAAAAATGCCCCCTGAATTGTTCAAGCTGCTGGAGTGAGTGCACCATTTTTTGCGAGCGGTAAAGAAAATCGCTAAAGGTTAAGTATCCGCGATTATACGCTACTTGAGTAGACACCAGCGCAAGGCCAATGTTTGTAGGAGATGTACGCTGAGTTACTGAAAGCGGCGGATCTTCCTGGTAGTTATCAGGCGGCAGCCAGGAATTTTCTGCATTTACAAATCGCTCGTAGTAGAACCATGTTCTTCGCGCATAGCTTCTCAGCTTCATACGGTCTTGTTTTGTGAAAGAATCTCTTTTTTCGGTTACAGGCCGGCTGATATACCAGAGATAAAATGGCGCACCTGTCCATGCCACAGCAAAAGGCAGTACCACCCAAAGCCAGGCGGGAGTGGTAAACACAGCTGTTAATACAACACCAATTCCCAGTATTATGGAAATGATATTACTGCGAGTGTAGGCACTAATAGAATTGGGAGAGGAAGATTCTGTATGCGATGCTGTTGTCCATTCAAGCAGATGTTTTTCTGATACATGAATTCTGTAGAGCGTGCGAATTACAGCATCGAGCTGTACAACGGCCTGATGGGGCAAAATGATAATTGTAAAGAGAGTCTGAACCGAATTGATTTTAAGATTCGAAATTACTTTCTCCAGGTAGAGTTTCCATCGAACACGGGCAGGACGATTTAAAATATCACTTGAAAGGCTTACGTAAATTGGAAAAGCCAGGATACCGAATCCTGCAGCGGTCCATATCCAGGGAGAGCCGGGCAGCCAAAACCATCCCGCGATGAAGAAAACTGTAAGAAATAGCGGATTCAGTGACCTGCGAAGGTTATCAAATATTTTCCACTTCGACAGCAGGTTGATCCGGTTAGGCTCTTTGCCACTGCGTTCCGGTACACGACCGAAAAGCCAGGCGGCAATTTGCCAATCTCCCCGGATCCAGCGGTGGTTTCTTCTGCTAAAACTTAAATATGTTGTCGGGTAATCATCAAATAGTTCAATATCCGTGGCAAGGCCGGCTCTCAGGTACGTGCTTTCAATAAGATCATGCGACAGAATACGATTGTCAGGAAACCGATTGTGTAAAACTGTATGAAATGCGCGTACGTCGTAGATACCTTTCCCGGTAAAAATAGCTTCTCCCGCAATATCCTGATAGATATCTGAAACCGCTGTGGAATAGGGATCAAGCCCAACGTTGCCCGAGAATATCCGTGAAAACCAGGTTCTTCGGGCAGAGTTAGGCAGAATGGAAATACGCGGCTGGATGATACCATAACCGTGTACAACCCGTTTTTTTTCGGGACAATAGAACGCACGATTGAGCGGATGTGAAATTGTCCTGATAAGATCCTGAGCGCTTTCGGGGTGCAGTTTTGTATCTGCATCAAGTGTAATAACAAACTGTACTGGCTGGCCCCGGATTGATTTTTGAATATCTCCCTCAATTTCATCAAAATGCTGTTCACCTGACTCGCCCATCAGCAGTTCGTTAAACTGCTCAATTTTACCACGTTTACGCTCCCACCCCATCCAGACGTCTTCCGATGGATTCCACACTCTCTGCCTGTGCAGCATGAAGAACCGATCTCCATATTTGGACTGATACTTTCTATTTAACCTTCGGATCTCCGAACGAGCGGTCTGCAAAATTTTACTGTCGCCTTCCATCTCCTGCTTTGAAGCGTCTGCAAAATCGGACAAAAAACCAAACTGCAGAGAGCGATCATTGCTGGCAAGTGATCGAATCTCAATTTTTTCAATCTGGTTTTTCACGTCTTCAGGAGACGTAAACAGCGTGGGTACGACAACTACGGTACGGGAGCTTGCCGGAATTCCGCTCTTATAGTCCATTTTGGGCAAAATACGGGGAGGTATCCAAAAGGCGAAAAACCGGTTTATGGCTGAAATTGAAAGTTCAAGTGCCGGGAATAGCGAAATGGCCAGAACCATAGCTGATATAAAGGCTGATCTGCTCATTGAATCCGTGATGAGCCACAAAATCACCATTAAAATGATGTTGAGAAGAATAATTGCTGAAATATACCCACTATTATTCTGTTCGAACATTCTGCGGATTTTCTCCTTTAATGGCATAGAGTAACCTACCCGCTCTGCAAGTTCAATGTAACCATCACCTAACAGGTAGAACCCCACGTGCTGCCGTGACCATTTTTCTTCCCGAAGCGGATCAAGCTCCATCTCCGGCGACTGGTCCATATGCTGCTCTATCAGCAGAAGGAGCTCTTCTGTTACTTCTGTTTCCGTTTTTTGTGACCTTCGGCTTAATCGTTCAATAACACCCCTGTAGCGGTTACGCGTTTGAAAATCCATCTTTTCGTAATAACCAGATGGATCCAGTCTGAGAATTTTTTCGATTACAGAGCACTCTTCAACAAATTCTCCCCAGTCATTTTCTGATGTCTTCCTGAGTGATTCAACAGCATTTTGAACGCTTAAATGGAGCCTCGATTCTTTTTGAGCCTCAATCCGAATCAGTTCATCAACCGGCAAATCAAACTGTTTGAATTTATAGTTGAACCATCGCTTTTCGCCTTCCTCCAAACGCCCGGTTGACTGCAGTTGATTATACCACTCAATGAGAATCAGCTGTTCATTAATTTCATAACTGTTCTGCTTTATCCAGTCGGAAATAGCCGCAATCAATGCTCCCGGCTCATCACCCTTCTCTGCTTCAATTTTTTTCAGTTGTTTTACAACGTCTAGTTTCAGTTTCTTTCTTTTTAGGACTGAAGAAGATTTTTCTGCAAGCTTTTCAATTAAAACCAGACGTAACATGATGGGAATAGCCCAGATCTCACCCTGCATAAGGATTTTCTTTTGCTGATAGGCTTCGATATACTCAACAAGCTCATTGGAATTGACCAGTAAATCGGTATGCACAAGATAGTTTTTGATCAGTTCATAAACCCGTGGCAGACCTCCATACTCAACCGATCCGGAAATAGGAATGCTTCTTTGAAACGCTTTTGGAAAGTCAGTCTGTATCTCTACAATTTGCTCCTGGATGATGTAGAAGTTATCAATTATCCACTCTGCCGCAGGAGAGAGTTCTTGCGCGGATTTTGCCAGCCCGGAAAGGATACGGTAAGCGTTTGTCAGGGTCTCTCTGGATGAGTCGAGTATAGGCTTTACGGGGCGAATTTTACTGCCCTGTTTCATTTGCTGATGAGCTTCAGCCATCTTCGAAGCGCTTTCGTTCGTAACCTTTCTCTTGTAAGAAACAGGGTCGTTATACTCCATTGCGATAATCGTTATATTTGATCAGAATATCACTGCTTGCGAGGTACTTTTTCACCGTGCGTTCTACCGCCAGGGCTTATACAGTTTTGCTTTCTAACTCTTCCATCCATCCCATACAGGTTCTCCGGACTCATCGCGTAAGCGCAAAAGCTGTTTTCCGGCTTCTACCCATTCGGCAATCAGCAAGAGTTCAGAATCAACACTGATCTTTGACCCCCGAACAGTAACGGTTTCGCCAATCTCAATTTTTTTATGCTGATTGTCTATATACCACGCCGGGCCAAGATGAACAATAAACTCTGTATCATCTGATTGCAGGCGGAGTTCAACTCCCCGGCCTTTATCATTCTCTTTGCCGGAATACTGAATTTCAGATACCTTGCCATTGATCTCCTCCACCGTTGATTTATCAAAAGGCTTGGCATACTTGTTTCGTTTTTGACGATATTGATAGGCTGCCAGCACAGCACCTGAAAGGGCTGCAAATACAACTCCGCCCGCTACCATCTCTGTTTTATTTATTTTCATTTTTTCACCCTGCGTTTAGTTTTTGGGTTAATAACTCAATTTCGAAAATCTTAAACCGACCTCTTTCTTTTAAAACCTGACATTCCGTGTAGTTTTATTTCAACCGCTCACGTAAGGCTTATTACTACAGCAAAAAGAGATACAGATTTGAAAAGGGGTAACCGATGACCCGCGCTACTTTCAGTCCTTTATTTTCATCTACAAGATTAATTATACCGAAGTTCAAAAATCAAAGCATCAGCAAAACCATGCAGAAGAAATTAGTCAATCAATGTGTTCATGCTTTGTTGACTTAGGTTTTTTAAGGGAATCAGATTCCAAAAACGCTGAATGCTTTTAGGCATTGACCCCTTGATATCGTCAAGCTCACCCGGGGCAACCTTATTGTAGAGCACCGTCATTACCGCCTGAAAAGCAACATCCGGTGACACCTCAACTCCGGGCCCCATGTTATCTTTGATCATTTGCATAAATTCTGTGGCATTCATTTTCAATGGTTTTCCGGTAGGCTTATAGCTTTCCAAATACAACCCACGGATCAAGACAGGGAGTTGTGCTGACAGGTGAAACACTTCCTGCAGCGTGGTCCGATCGCGTAATGTGTGTAAAACAGCTTTCAATGCACTAATTGCCCAATCTTTTCTTTTTGGAACATCCATGAGTTCCGCAATCTCAGTAAGCCATTGTTGTGCTTCTTTGCTCTGTTGCTCAAAGGATACGTTCGTTTTCATAATATCTCCTGCGTAATTATTTGGTTCGGTTTGCATCTCTTTAACTCAATATATTTTATTCCCCTATACCGCACATACCTTCGTCACTACGAGATTCGTAGTGATTTGACGTTTTTATTTGTAGGCAGTATTCATCAATTTTTTGTCTATCGCCCCACCCCTCTGCCGAAATATTCACCAAAAAATACTTTAGTGAGCAAGGCTGTACTACGCCAAGCCTGCACTAAGAAGTCTGGTTATAGTTGTGGTTTCGAAAACAAGGCAGAGTAAAAATGGCGACTGAATGGAACTGTAGTATCCTGAATAAGCTATTTTACACTTATACGCAGCTCACAGGGGAACTTTGAAGCACATTATCATAGCTCAAAATTGGGCTCCTACCTATTTCAAGTAAGATCAATGCTATCAATGCCTTAAATTACGATACAGTTAAAATTTTGAAAATTCCGGGTTAACCCTTACAACGTAATTTGTGTTTATACTACCTTTCACGGCGTAGCCCTCT
>CAZXYQ010000018.1:0-33561 GCA_964644975.1 uncultured Rhodohalobacter sp. | reverse complement strand
GGATTTGCTCCCACAGGATGCAGATGGCGGGAATCCACAAAACTTCCTTCGATCTCGAGAGGTTCTGCCGCAAGCTCCCACTCAAACTCAGTAGGCAGCCTGCATCCGGCCCATCGCGCATAGGCATCCGCCTCGTAATAGTTCACGTGGGTTACCGGTTCGTTAAGATCAACAGGCTCCAGTCCGTTTAGCGTAAATTGGTACCACCGCCCCTCCTCTTTATGCCAATATTGCGGACAGCTCCATTCATTTTCTACTGCCTGTGCGTATCCTTCATCCAGCCAGTATTTTGGATCTTCATAGCCGCCCGCTTCCATAAACTCCAGATATTCTCCACTGGTAATCAGCCGGTCGGCCAGCTCAAAATCGTGAATGTAGGTTTTATGGCGCGGAAACTCGTTATCGTACCCAAACTCACCGCCGGGGTGCCCAATTTCGTAAACTCCCTCTTTAAAACTGTGCCAGTTAAGTTCCGGCTGTGGCTCTGATTGCGGCCGCGTTCGGGCGGTGTATGCCGGATGGAGCGGGTTTTTTGAAAACATTATTTTCATGTCGGTTACCAGCAGTTCCTGGTGCTGCTGCTCGTGGTTCAGCCCCACCTCCATCACATCCTTCCACTCATCAAACTCCATGTCGCTGCAGTTTTCGAGAAACTGCGTAACGTGGTTATCCACATACTTGCGATACTCCAGCACCACCTGCACGGTGGGCCGCGATAAATTCCCGCGCTTGTTCCGGCAGTGCGGCTCACTAGTCTGCAGATAATAAGAGTTGAACAGGTAGCTGTACTGCGGATGCATTGTTTTATAACCATCCATTGCCTTTTCAAGAACAAACGCTTCAAAAAACCAGCTTGAGTGGGCCAGGTGCCATTTTGCCGGACTTGCGTGCTCCACAATCTGAATCACAAAATCTTCTGTTTTCAGCGGCTCTGTCAGCTCCAATGTAAATGATCGGACCTGATGAAATCGCTCAAGCATTCGCTCACGATCAGTAATAGATGTTGATATGCCGTTTTGTGGGGGTGATTCAGTCTGACTTGCCATAATATTTTTTGTTTGATTAGCCTACACTCATCACTATAATAAACCAATAATTCAGTTTAGAGTTCATTTCAAATTTCTCACATTTCTTTATGAAATTGCTTGTTTGTTTGCTTTTTATACTTTTTTCCGTTCCCACTGACCTGTTTTCTCAGGATCTCGTAAACTGGCGCGATCTGCTCGATGCTGAAACCACGCGATCCTACGAACGGGTACAAGTTGGGGCTGATTCGCTTCAGTTTGCCGATTTGTGGCTGCCGGACGGAACCGGCCCTCACCCGGTTGTGATTTTGATTCACGGCGGATGCTGGCAGAGTATCTATCCCGGTGTGGCGCTGATAAACCCGATGGCGGACGCACTGGCAGGTGAAGGTTTTGCCGTCTGGAATATTGAATATCGGCGGCTCGGTCATGATGGGGGCGGATATCCCGGTACTTTTCTGGATGCGGCTGATGCAGCCGACTATCTTCGAGGAATTGAGAATCACTACAACCTGGATCTGGACCGCCTGATTGCTGCAGGTCATTCGGCAGGCGGTCATCTTGCCACCTGGCTGGCGGCAAGGGAGAACCTTCCAAATGGAAGCGCCCTCTATCGCGAAGATCCCCTGAAGATATACCGCGTTATTTCATTGGCGGGCATCAACGATCTTGAGAGCTACGCCCGGTTCGGTTCATCTCCCTGCGGCGAAGAGACCGTGGAGAAACTCGTTTTATTTGATGAGCGTCAGGAAGAGGCGTACAGTGATACCTCACCCTCTGAGCTGCTGCCTTTCTCAGCAGAGCATATTGAAATTGTGGCCGCGTTCGACCGGCCGGTGCCGCCGTTTTTGGGGCGTTCATTTACTCAAAAAGTACTGGACAAAAACGGGCGCGCAGAACTTATACTGCAGCCCGATGCCGGACACTACGAAATGACGGCCCCGTGGACAAAGGAGTGGCAAGAGGTTTTGGAGCTGTTTAAGAAACCGAATTAACAAACCGACGAACAGAGAAATAAACAACCGAGAAAGTTATACACGAGGTTACTTCGTCGGTTTGTCATTCATCGGTTCTTCAGTTCGTCTGTTTCCCAGTCATCTGTTTTTCTCCGTAGTTTGTATGCTTTTCACGAAAATTGCGATCAGTTCTGTGCACTCATCAATACCGTGCTTTATCGACATACCGTTTTTGAAAAGCCCGGCTCTATTTGATAATTTCAGATTTCTGCGTGTTTCTCTTAGCTCTTTCAGCACAACCTTCAACTTGTGGATGAAATCTTTTCTCGATTCCGCGCCCTGAGCCTCACCATAATTCAGGCAAGGCGAAGTACCTGATCGCACCAGCTGTCCAGATAAATGACGTCCGGCAAATCTTTTTCTATCCATTCCCTCTGATAGTTCTATCATAAGAACACCAAAATCAATCAACCGCTCTTCCAAGTCAAATATTTTTCTTTTCATGATTTCTCAAATTTGTTTAATGGGTTATCTGTATGAACCAAAAAACTTATGTTCCTTACACTTTTTTGAGAAAAACCGACGAACAGAGAAATGAACAACCGAGAAAGTATTGTAATAGGTTACTTCATCGGTTCGTCATTCGTCGGTTCATCGGTTCATCTGTTTCCCCATATCTTTGCGGCAATCTGCGAGAACTAACGTAGAAAGTTTTGCACAGAGCCACTACGTCCGGTTTATCATTCGTCTGTTTCTCGGTTCATCTGTTTCCTGCAAATTTTTCCAAAAAACCTCTTTTATATCACTGCTTCACTCCTTAACTTTCTCAAACTTAAAAAACGACAAACGGGTGAATCACCAACCAGACGTTTTTACTTACCAGACTTTATCTGTCAGATCCGACACGGTCTCCGTTGTCGGATTTTTTTTGGCCCGCATACCCCGTTTTAACACCACACCCTATCTGTTTTTATGAGTCCCGAAACTAAAAAACCTTGCGTACTTGCTCTATCTGACGGTACCGTTGCTCACGGAAAAGCGATCGGAAAAATCGGCACTACCGGTGGCGAACTCTGCTTCAATACCAGCATGACCGGCTACCAGGAGATCTTTACGGATCCAAGCTACTATGGCCAGCTTATGATGATGACCTATCCGCATATTGGCAACTACGGCACAATGAGCCGTGATGATGAAGCCCGGGGCGTAATGATTGCCGGCCTGATTGTCCGCTCATTTTCCGATGATTTCAGTAATCCTATTGCCGACGGAAGCCTGCAGGAATACCTGATCGACAATAACGTCGTGGGAATTACAGGGGTTGATACCCGCAAACTGGTACGCCATATCCGCACAGAAGGCGTCATGAACGCAGTGATTAGCTCTGAAATTACTGACGAAGCAGAACTTGTGAAAAAAGCTCAGGAATGGGATTCAATGATAGGGCTGGAACTGGCCACAAAAGTGACCCGCAAAGAAGCTCAGACCGTTCCATCAGACGGGCCCTACAAACTTGCGGTTTTCGATTATGGAATAAAGAAAAGTATTATAGATAATTTTGTAAAACGGGGCTGTACGCTTCGAATTTTCCCTGCTGAAGCAGAACTGAAAGATGTGAAAGCCTGGGGTGCCGATGGCTACTTTTTCAGCAATGGCCCGGGTGATCCCAACGCATCTTCGCACTACGCGCTGCCCATTATTGAACACGCAAAATCAACGAAAAAACCGCTCTTTGGAATCTGTCTGGGGCACCAGCTGATGGCTATGAGCGAAGGAATTGCGGTGAAGAAGATGTTTGTTGGGCATCGCGGGGCGAATCAGCCGGTAAAAAACACTGAAACCGGGCTTGTGGAAATTACTACACAAAATCACGGGTTCGCTGTAGATGAGAATAAAATGGACCGCTCCGTTGCCGAAGTAACCCATATCAACCTGAACGATCAAACCATCGAAGGATTGAGGTTCAAAAACTTTCCCGGGATGTCGGTGCAGTATCATCCAGAAGCATCCCCGGGCCCACACGATTCACAGTACCTGTTCGACCAGTTTATGGAGATGGTCAGTCAAGGCGCAGGTGACAAGGTTCAGGGCGCAAGGCGGAAAAATCTACATAAATAAAACCTGCCCCGTGTACCCTGTACCCAGTTATATCATCAATTATGAATTAATAATCCAACAGAATGCCACGTCGCGAAGATATCAGTAAGATTTTAATCATAGGCTCCGGACCCATTGTGATTGGTCAGGCCTGCGAATTTGATTACTCCGGAACCCAGGCCTGCCGCTCGCTCAAAGAAGAGGGGTTTAAAGTGGTTCTCATCAACTCCAACCCGGCCACTATCATGACCGACCCGATGATGGCCGATGCAATCTACCTGAAGCCCCTGACAACAGAATCGATCAAAGAGATTGTGGAGATCGAGAAACCAGACGCCGTGCTGCCTACTATGGGTGGTCAGACGGCGCTAAATCTCGCCCGTGATCTTCAGAACGAAAAATTCTGGGAGAGCAACGGCATCAAAATCATCGGTGTGAATATGGACGCCGTGGAGATCACCGAAGATCGGCAGATGTTTAAAGATCTGATGGATAAAATCGGGATTGATCAGTGCAAAAGCCGTACGGCAAACTCTCTGCTCGATGCCAAAGAGATTGTAGAAGAGCTTGGCGGCCTGCCAATCGTAATCCGTCCCTCGTTTACTCTTGGCGGTTCAGGAGGCGGCATTGTGTGGAGTGAAGACCAGTTTGAACGTAAAATTTTGCGCGGACTGGAGCTGAGCCCGGTTCACCAGGTGCTGATTGAAGAGAGCATTTTTGGCTGGAAAGAGTTTGAGTTGGAGCTCCTGCGGGACAAAAATGACAACGTGGTGATCATCTGCTCTATCGAAAATGTAGACCCGATGGGCGTTCATACCGGAGATTCTATTACCGTTGCTCCCACACAAACCCTCACCGACAAGCAGTATCAAACTATGAGGGATGCAGCGATCAGAATGATGCGCTCCATCGGTGATTTTGCCGGAGGCTGCAACGTTCAGTTCGCTATGGAGCCGGGCAGCGACAGGCTCGTGGCTATTGAAATCAATCCGAGAGTGAGCCGCTCATCCGCCCTTGCATCAAAAGCTACGGGCTACCCTATCGCCAAAATTGCGACCAAGCTTGCGGTGGGATACTCCCTTGATGAACTTCCAAATCCGATTACTCAAGTTTCGTCCGCCTGTTTTGAACCGTCTATCGACTATGTGGTTGTTAAAATTCCCCGGTTTAATTTTGATAAATTCACTGGTGTAGATGAAGAGCTTTCAACCCAAATGAAGGCGGTAGGTGAAGTGATGGCGATTGGCCGAAATTTTCCCGAAGCCCTGAACAAAGCGTGGCAATCTCTCGAAGTGGGCCGATCAGGCCTGGGTGCCGACGGTTACGCCGATCCGGACCGAAAAGAGATACGGGAACGGCTGCTGAAACCGTACTGGGATCGCACCATGCAGATCCGAAACGCATTTAAGAAAGGCACATCCGTTGAAGAGATTGCAGACATCACCAAAGTAGATCCCTGGTTTCTGCAGCAAATACGCTTCATGGTAACGCTCGAAAACAGGACCGAAGGGCAGGCATTGAGCACTATTTCACGCGAAGATCTTTTCGATCTGAAACAGGCCGGATTTTCCGACGTTCAGATCGCCTGGCTGCTGAGCAAGAGCGGCGAGAAGGTTATGGAAAATGATGTCCGTAAAAAGCGTCATGAGCTCAATATGAAACCGTCGTTTAAGCTGGTTGATACCTGCGCGGCGGAGTTTCCGGCGAAGACTCCATATTACTACTCCAGCTACGAGTTCGAAAATGAGAGTGAAGTTTCCGACCGCAAAAAAGTGATGATTCTGGGCAGTGGTCCGAATCGTATCGGGCAGGGAATTGAATTTGATTACTCCTGTGTGCACGCCGTTTTGGCCGCTCAGGAGATGGGCTACGAAGCGATTATGGTGAACTGCAATCCCGAAACAGTCTCCACCGATTTTGATATTGCCGACAAGCTTTACTTTGAGCCGGTATTCTGGGAGCGCGTGCTCGATATTTACGAACATGAAAAACCGGATGGGGTCATTCTGCAGGTAGGTGGGCAAACCGCTCTTAAGCTCGGAAAACGGTTTGTTGAAGAAGGCATCCACATCTTCGGAACCGAATTTGAGATGATCGATTTTGCAGAAGACCGTGGTGAATTTTCACAATTTCTGAAGCGGCTCGAGATCCCCTTTCCCGCCTACGGAACAGCGCGCAATGCAGAAGATGCGCTGGCAATTGCCGACCGCATTGGCTATCCGGTTCTGATTCGTCCCAGTTACGTTCTTGGCGGACAGGGTATGCGTATTGCGGTGAAAAAGGAGGAGCTGGGAAAGTACGTTGTCAACATCCTCAAAACCCATCCGGAAAACGATTTTCTTATCGATAAGTATCTCGACAACGCCATCGAAGTGGATGTAGATTCTGTATTTGATGGCGAACAGCTTCACATCGCCGGAATCATGCAGCATATTGAGCCGGCTGGCGTACACTCCGGGGATTCAACGGCCGTACTTCCCCCCTACTCCCTTAGTGATGAAGTGATCCAAACGATTGAGAACCATCAGTACAATATTGCAAAGGAGATGGGAATTATTGGCTTTCTGAACGTGCAGTACGCCGTTAAAGATGAAAAAGTCTTTATATTGGAGGCCAATCCCCGCACCACGCGAACGATTCCGTTCCTGGCAAAAGCCACGCAGCGGCCGGAAGCAAAAATCGGTGTAAAAGTGATGCTTGGCGCAAAATTGAGCGAGTTCGATCTGGAGTCAAAACTGGAGTATTGGGCTATTAAAGAGCCGGTCTTTCCATTTGATAAATTCCCGGAAGTGAAGAAAGAGCTCGGACCGGAGATGAAGTCCACAGGCGAAAGCATCTACTTTATGAAAGATTTCAACGACGAGCGGTTTAAAAAACCGTATGAATTTAAGAATCTTTATCTGTCGAAGTGATTGAACCTCGTCTGTACGCTGTTTTTGCGGGCTGACGAATAAACATGGCACGAACCCAGTTCAGGAGATCCTGGACATCGCACCCAAAGCCCATAACCTACCCGACAGACAGTCAAAAGCAACCGTCAGCCGGGAATTTCCTCGTCTGCACGCTGCAGTTGCCCCAACGGGATCCCTTCGGGACGGGCTGACGAGTGAAAGTGCGAGAGGTAGTTGATTATTAGGAGATTAGATAATTTGGGAATTAGGTGATTAGGACTTCAGGACCTGTCAGAGTGGTACGCTGGCTGGCGTACCTCCTGCCAGAGTCCGGTTTTGGGGTGCCGGTTACTGGTATATCCGTTATCAGTGATTTGATCATCGGTTGTCCGCCCAAACCAACATGTCATTTCCACATTTTTTCCACAACAGACCCGACCGCCGATGAAGGCAATCGACGGGAGAGGACCCGGCCTCACTTCATTTACGGGTAAACTTAAAGCTAACGCGAGCGTCCGCTCGCGCGGTGTAAATGTATGTCAGGTCCCGAGCCAGAACTCCAAACTGGCACAAGCGGACACTTGCGCCAGTTTGGAGAATAAAAGAATGGCGGAACAGGGAAGCCTGCACTGTGTACTATCTATTATGAACCGATCTTTGTATTATTGGATCCAAATCACAATCCATCAAATTCATGAACAAACCGACTGTAGTAGTTGCTTTTGGCGGGGTTTCGCCGGAGCACGAGGTATCTGTTTTAACAGGGATGCAGGCACTTTCAGCTCTTGAAGATTCTGAGTATCACACCCTTCCGCTGTATATCTCCAAATCGGGTCGTTGGTTTACCGGAGAGCCATTGAGGAAGCTTGAAAATTATGAAAACCTGAACACGCTTACCTCACAAGCAACTCCTTGTGCCTTTACCCACAGAGAGGATGGCACTCCTGTTTTGAAAACCCTGAACAAGGGGCTGTTTGCCCGATCTGAAGAACACCCGGTTTATGCTGTATTGGCTTCTTTTCACGGTTCAGCTGGTGAAAACGGATCATTTCAGGGAGTTTGCGAAACCTATAACGTTCCCTACACCGGCAGCGGAGTTATGGCCTCTTCTATCGGTATGGATAAAGTCACCTCTAAAAGGCTGTGTAAAAGTGCAGGAATTCCCGTTGTTGATGGGATAGATTTTACAGAGAGCCAATGGATTAAAAACCGTGACAATATTTTGAAACAGGCAGATGCACTTGGCGATGCCGCGATTGTAAAGCCGGTGCACCTCGGCAGCAGTATCGGTGTTAAAGTTGTGAAATCTCAAGAGCAGACGGTAACAGCCGTGGAAACCGCCTTCCGGTACGACGATCACCTGCTCATTGAAAAAGCCATCTCACCGCTGATGGAAATTAACTGCTCAGTAATGGGTACGCCTGATGACTGCCGCACAAGTGTTTGCGAACGTCCCATGGGCAGGGAAGAGCTGCTATCATTCGCAGATAAATACCAGAGTGACGACGCCGCTAAAGGAATGGCCTCCGCCGACAGAGTGATTCCGGCCGATATAGATGATGATCTTACCGTTTCTATTAAAAATACAGCAATGCGCGTCTTCAAACTTATCAAAGGATCCGGACTTACGCGGCTTGATTTCCTCATAAATCGTGATACAAATGAATACTTTTTTAATGAAATAAATACAATACCCGGCTCATTTTCCTTTTATCTTTGGAAGGAGAGCGATATCAGTTTTACCCAGCTGTTAACCGAATTAATCCAAATTGCAATTGATCAGCACCAAAAGAAGAATGGTCGCGTTCAAAGCTATGAAACAAACTTACTTAGCCAGAAAGCAGTTAAGGGTATGAAAGGCTTAAAAAGATCAAAGTAAATAATGACACAGCTATTTAGAGTTCCCGGGTACTTTTTTATCACCATATTCGCAGTTTTACTGATTGCATCCTGTGGCACTACAGATGAAGTTCGAACCGTTGAGGACGCCCCCCGGACATCTACCGAACGAACGCCCCAGGCTGCTGAGCCGGAAGAACGGTTTATGGAAATTACTATTGGAATGATCGACCCTGTTGACAACCTCGATCCGCTGTTCGCCAATAATTTGAGCACAATGAGAATTTTGTCTCTTATTTACGACGGACTTTACACAGTTGATAAAAACGGAGATGTTGTCAACGCAATTGCATCCGAACACACTGCCTCCGATGACGATTTAACGTATACAATCACTTTGAATAGCGATCTTTTTTTTCACGATAGCACGGTTTTCCAGAGCGGTGTGGGCAGGCGCCTTCAGGCAGCTGACATAAAGTGGGTTTTTGAACGAACGGCCAGATTAAATGTACCCGCCATGGCATCTGAGCTCCTTATGAACGTTGAAGGCTATGAAGAGTATTTTGAAGATCAGCGCAACGTGTATGATCCAGACAGACGCGCTTTGGATGGAGTTTCCGGTATCACTGTAAGAGATTCAAGAACGATTGAATTCAGGCTCCTCAAACCTGATGAAGATTTCCTGAAAAAACTTGCATCACCATACCTGTTTATCTATCCCCGGGAAGCGATCCAAAGAGAAGGGCAATCACTTAAAAGAAATCCCGCAGGAACCGGTGCATATAGATTCCAGGAGCGTACTGAAAACAGAATAATACTCACTAAAGATAACTCCGACAGGTTAGAAGACCGGCTGACAAACCCCCGAATTAACAGGGTTGATTTTGTTTACCATCAGCGTGAAGGTCAGCTTTTTCAAGATTTTGCACGAGGTAATATTCATTGGCTGCCGGAAGTAGGACCCGAAACAAAACGTGTCGGTATAACTTCTGACGGAGAACTTACTCAGGGGTATCGCCAGGAATATACATTGACGTCATCAGGCACACGCCACATCAATTTTTATCTGAATGAGACCCAACGCATAAATATGAACTGGCTGCAGAATCGTCTTTCTGATTTTGAACCTGCCTCTATTGACATAGAAAACAGTATCACTATACGTGAGGCTTCGTCAGCCTCTGATCCGGACCGTATTGGCGAACCTGACTCCTTTTATCTTTCAACGTTTACAAACGATCTGTTTGTACGAACTATCCTTTCACAGATTCAGGAACAGTTTCTGGAACCCGATTCTGAATTCAGGCTTTCCGATATTCGAACTCCGGTATCGCGCACAGCAGTTTTCACGCGGTTATCAGACTCTTTTCACGGCCCCCTTACCCACTCACTAAGGACGCCTTGGTTCACCTATAGTTCTACAGTAAATGGCCTCTATCACAGCGATATTGAAGGTATAGAAAGCCACACCACACCATGGAAGTTATTTATTGAACATGTGCAGCTCGATCTGTCAAACGAGGATAGCCAATGAAGCTTGGGGTTATTGCGAATCCTGAAAAATACTCGATCAAGAAACCCCTGAACCGGCTTTTGTACTGGTGCCGGTCAAAAAAACATACTCTGTTTATATCAAAATCTTTTCAGAAGTTAATAACTGATGTTGAGTTTAACAGCTGTGTAAAAATTTGCGATACTGAAAAAGATTGTATTGCAGATTCAGATTTTATTATTGCTATTGGCGGCGACGGAACCATGCTCCATACCGCACAATTTGTGAAGCATACCAGCGTGCCCATTCTTGGTGTCAATACCGGTAAGCTTGGATTTATGGCCAACGTACAGCCCGATCAAATTGAATTGGCGCTCCAGGATCTTGTAGACGGACGTTTTGATATTGACAAACGGGCTATGCTGAAAGCTGTATCTAAACAAGGCGAGGAGTTTCTTGCACTCAACGAGTTTCTTTTTACCAAAAAGGACACCTCGTCTATGGTATCCCTCAGGGCCTATTACGATGGAAGCCTGCTGAACCGCTTCTGGGCAGACGGCCTGCTTGTGTCAACTCCAACAGGTTCAACGGCCTATAACTTATCTGCCGGCGGCCCCATTGTGATGCCGGGAACACCCGTTATGATTGTAACGCCTATCAACCCGCATACGCTCACAACTCGTCCGCTTGTTTTACCGTCCGACAAAAAACTTGTAATTGAGGTTGAAGACCAACCCGATCATATCTTATTTTCAAGTGACGGCAGAATGTTTGATCATTCACTATCAGAGATGACAATCAGCAAAAGTGATTTAACCGTGAACCTGGTAATGCTCCAAAATCAAAACTATTTTAAAACCCTGCGAAACAAACTCATGTGGGGACTCGATAACAGGAAGCGCACTGAAGAGTAACAGACTATATAAAATTCACAAGTTTAAATATAACCGAAAACTAAAACTCACTTAAAGATGAAAGTAACTGTAGTAGGAGCCGGTGGTAATGTTGGATCAACCGTGGCGCTGAGCATAGCTCAAAGAGATTTTGCCAAAGAAGTTGTAATGGTTGACATAGAAAAAAAAGATGGAGACAAAACTTTTTACCCATCAAAAGGCCGCGCACTGGATCAGTGGGAAGCCTCACCGATATACGGATTCGACACCCTTTTAAACGGAACTGTTGATTACGCCGACACCAAAGATTCTGATGTCTGCGTAATTACTGCCGGAGTGCCCCGCCGCCCCGGAATGAGCCGTGACGATCTGCTCGAAATCAACGCTAAAATCGTAAATTCAGTCAGTAAAGAGCTGGTAAAACATTCGCCTGACACAATCATAATTGTGGTATCGAACCCGCTTGATGTTATGACCTACGTTGCGAGCGTCGCCAGCGGCCTCGACGACAAAAAGGTAATGGGCATGGCCGGTATACTCGACACTGCGCGTTACCGGGCATTTCTTGCAACCGAGTTAAACGTATCGCCGAAAGATATTCAGGCGCTACTGATGGGCGGCCACGGTGACACGATGGTCCCGCTTCCGCGATACACAACCGTTGCCGGAATTCCGGTCACACAGCTTATTGACGCCAAAAAACTGGACGCCATTGTTGAGCGAACCAAGAAAGGCGGCGGAGAAATTGTGGGGTTGATGGGAACCTCAGCGTGGTATGCTCCCGGTGCTGCGGCAGCACAGATGGTTGAAGCCATTATGCTCGACCAAAACCGAATATTCCCTTGTGCGGTTAAACCAAACGGCGAGTATGGAATCAAAGATCTTTTTATAGGCCTACCCGTTAAACTTGGGCATGGTGGCATAAAAGAGATCATTGAGGTTGACTTAGACAAAAAAGAACAAGATCTTTTAAATGATTCAGTTAATGCAGTCCGCTCCACGATGGACGACTTCAAAAAGCTGATGAATAACTAAATCGCAAATAAACGAAGACTGGTTCTTCACTACTTGCACTTAACCCCGTATCGGTCTCCGATCCGGGGTTTTTTTATGTGATAAACTTGCCACGCCCCAAAGGATATCAAGCCAATTACCTTATCTGTTTTCCGGCTTTTTTACTGAAACATACCGGCAATATATCAGCCGGCTTTATTAGAATTTGTAACTTTTTTTCGCACTTCACAGTACCCATAACCTATTTTTCACTATTAAGAGATGAGAATTCTAATTTTAAATATTAGAATTTTTTAATATTTTAATAACAGCTACTCACCTTACCTCTTTAATATGATTGGATATACAGAAGTTATACAGACGATGGCTGCCATGATCATTGTTTCAATGATGCTGATTAACACCAACAATATGATCAGCAAAAACACACTGATGCAGATTGAGGGTGAAATTGAGCAGGAGATCATTACCCTGGGCCAAGAAATTATTGAGGAAGCCCGGATTCGAAGTTTTGACCGTGAAGTAGAAGAATTGAACTCTCTGCCTCCATCAAATATACCGGGCGGTTTTACCCCGGCTTCACAATTTGGCCCCGACTCCGCCCCTGACTATGCACACAATTACGGTGCAGAGGGAAATGCCGAAAGGTCACTGTTTACTGATTTTGATGATTACCATGGGTGGAACGAAACATTCACTACAGAGCATGGTGATTTTGATATTAGTGTGGAAGTATTTTATGTGGATGATATAAACCTTGAATACACGGCAATTCCGTCCACATTTAAAAAAATTGAAGTGACGGTGTCAAGCAAGTTTTTGACGGACAGCAATAATAACCCAAGGAATTACACACTGGAATTTATCCGCAACTATTACGCTGATTAAAAAAAATAGCGAGCCATGAACCTGGGAATTGTAACAAGCTATATCGTTGCCGGTGTGATATTGGTTTCAATCGCCTCGATGAATCTGCGGATGTCTTCTAGTAGCGTAGAACTGACCATTACTCAGATTACGCGGGAGCACGTACGCAATATCACTGATATTTTAAATGAAGATCTGCCGAACATGGGGTACAATGTTGATGTAAAAACAGACCCGGTTCTTGTTTATGCAAATCGCAATAAAATTACGTTTCTGAGAAATATTCATAACAACCCTGCGATAGAGCCCTCGGAAATCACATGGGAATTTAATAGTGATAAAAAGCCATCTGGTAGTAGAAACGAACATCACGGCACTCTGATGCGCATTGTAAAACCCGAAGGTTCCGAGCCGGATACCACATGGATTAAATCAGGCGTAACGAAATTCAACATGTATTACTACGATCGGCATGGATTGCGAAAAAGTGAGTATATATCGCCACCGGCATCAGGTACATCTTTAAGCAATGTGAAACAGATCTATTTAGAAATGGAAATGCAAAGCAACGAAAAAATAACCGGTCGTTCAGCAAACGACGGGCGGTATGTCCGCTCAGTCTGGGAAAAACGTTTTTCACCGGGGAACTTAGAATAAAAACAAGCGGTGATAGGTATGGGACGGGCAATGTTAATAATCTGTGCTGGTGTACTAATATCCCACGGCATTATGGGTTTGGCAGCCTCCAGGCACGGGCTGGAACTAACTAAAAAAAACATTACCTACGCCGATTATACCATGGCCAAAAACGCAGCTCATACTGCTATTCAAATGGCTATGCAGGAAATCAATAAAGACCAGGAGAACAAAGGCGAAGACAATTACTGGCCGAAATTTCATAACGAAACCAACCCCTGGCACAATGTCATTAACGCCAGAAATGTGCATGTATACGCTGAGTACAGTGAGTATCCGGATGAACTTTTTTTTGAAGAAGAGCCATTGAGAATGTTTGCCGTTGCTGAACACGAAAACCTAACCGTTAAAGTCATCAGCCAGTACCTGATGCAGCCTTTTTCAGCCCTGGTCCCGGATTTTGAAGGAGCCCTTGGCATTCCAGCGCCGGCAACTTCGTACACATTTTCTTCAAATGGCAACGCCCATATAAATGGCACCTCCGCAAGCCCCTGTAGAGACGAAGAGAATAGCAGTGTTCCGCCACTAAAAACCAGCGACATCGGCCACCATGCCAATCTCGATGATTTTAAATCAGATACAGATAAAAAACTGGAAGAGGATAAGGGGTTTATATACGAACCTACAGACGAGCTTATTCAAAGGCTCAGCAATACCGATGGCGTGACCTATATCAATGCCAATTTCAATAAATCGATGGGCTCCCCTAACAGTCCAGGCGTATTTTTCGTAGAAAATTCAGACGCGCGTATTACCGGTACTGTTCGGGAAGGATGGGGAATATTGGTAATCCGCACTTCAGGAGAAGTGATGATAGAAGAAAATGGGACTACACTCCATATGGGTGGTAATTTCACGTTTAATGGTCTTGTAATTTTCGAAAACGCTGACGCTTTTTCCGGTGCGGGAACGCCTACTGTGAACGGCTCTGTACTTGTGGGAAATCCGGCCTATGATTCGGAAGATTCTCCGATACAAACTGATATCAATATCAGGGGGAATATAGAGATCAACTATGACTGCAGGGGCGCCGATTATGCGAAAATGGCAGCCGCCAATGCTGTAAAACAAAATAAATATACCCGAATTGTTACTACAGAAAATGTAATCTATTGAGCATTCATAGCCTCTGTTTATTTTTGACTACAATCTAATCGTCCACAAACACTGTACTGATTTATTTTTTCCGGGCCTCTACATAATGCAGGTGTATTATTTTCTACTCTTTGAAGCTCCCTCCTGATCTCAATTCATGCCTTTTAGGCATCGCTTGATTATAATTTAGCCCGTTATTGTAACAATCTCTTCTTTAGTTTCTCTTGTTATAAACGATAACCTGATTAACAGGCACTATTCAGAAATTAATACTGCAAGTTATAGTTACCAAGACTTAAAACCAGTCAACCAATCAATTTATTTTAATGATAGGATATAGTGAAGTCTTACAAACCATGGGGGCGATGATCATCTTTTCGATGATTTTGATTAATGCCAACTACATGATGCAGCGGAATTCTATAATGCAGATTGACGCGGAACTTGAGCAGGAAGTCATTTCTTTAGGCCAGGAAATTATTGAAGAAGCTCGTTCTAAAGCCTTTGATGAAGTGACCCAAGGGGAAATGCCTCCCACTATAATTCCTGGCGGATTTACCCATGCTTCTGCATTTCCAACAGAGGAAGAACAACAAATGGCTATTCGGTCCAATTTTTCAGCCTTTGAAGATTTTCACAACTGGAATGAAGTTATTACTACTCCACATGGTGATTTTCATATAAGCGTGGAGGTTTACTATGTAGAAGATATCAATTTCGACAGAGTGGAAGAACAGACAACATTCAAAAAAATTGATGTGACGGTAAGGAGCGAATTTTTGCGGGGAATGAATGAGCCCAGAAATTATAAGTTAGAGTTTATACGTAATTACTACGCTGAGTAGACAAACAGGGAATACTTTCCATGAATTTAGGAATCGTTACAAGTTATATAATAGCCGGTGTAATACTTTTAGGTATTGTTATGATGAATATTCGCGTTCAAAACAGTAGCGCTGAATTAACTATATCGCAGATGAACAGGCAATATGTAACCGATATTTCAGACATGTTAAATGATGATTTATCGAATATGGGATATGATGTAAACAGAATTACCCGTGATCCCGATACAGGCCAAGTACGAATTATGGATTGTGCACAGGAAAATAGAATCAGGTTTTATAGAAATTTATGCGCAACTGATGCAGAGTGTAGCGACCCAAGTCGAATACCTGAACGAATTGAGTGGCGACTTTTGAGTGAAGATGAAATTTCTACAACCAATCCCGCCCATAGGACATTATTGAGAACGGTAACCGAATTTGACCCTGAAACCGGAGATCCTCTTTCCGAAAACACCCAGGAAATCAACGTAGGAGTAACACAATTCTCTATTGAGTATTACGAGACGGTAGGCTCAAACATCAATGGCAATGTATCAGTTGAATGCGGGTCGAATGTGACGAATATCAAACAGTTTAAAGTTACACTTGAAGTACAAAGTTCTGAAAAAATATACAATCGTTCGGTGGCTGAAGGCCGCTATATCCGATCGGTTTGGGAAAAACGATTTACTCCTGCAAATTTGCAGATCAATTCAAACTAACAGGCAGAGTTATGGGCAGAGCAATGTTAATTATTTGTGCAGGTGTTCTTATATCACTGGGTATCGCCAGCATTAGTACATCGAATCAGGGTAAAATGCTTAATCAACATACAGTAGATTACGCTGAATATACCATGGCTAAGAACTCAGCTCACACAGCTATCCAGATAGCAACACAACACATCAACCAGAATGAAGACTGGCCAAACCTTTATAATAGTGAAACAAACTACTGGAATCCTACGATTCAAGGATTGGAAGTACGACTGCATACAGATTTTGAGGAAAATGACTTTTGGGAAACGGGAGAACACGACCTAATCTGGTTTTATTCCAAAGCACAAATTGGAGAAGAATTTGGCAATAAAATTGTAGAAGTCATTAGTCATTATCGAAAAAGGCCATTTTTTGAGTTGGTACCTGATTTTAGAGGAGCGCTTCAATTGCCAACAGATATTGGTGAATTTAATGTAGATGGTAATGCTCACAATATTAGTGGAATCCCCCCCTCTACCAGTGGCTGTGAAGTTGGTGATGTAAAACCACCCGTAGTTGTTAATTCACAAAAAACGAAAGATAAGCTGATAAAAGCCGGTGTAAATCTGGAAGGTAAAGTAGGGGATCCAGATCCAGATAAGATTACGCTGGATTCCGAGTTAAATTACGAACCAACGGATGAACTCATTGAACGTCTCTACAATGCAAATAATACGATTACTGTAGATTCCGAATTCAGTAGTACATTGGGCACCGCTACTAATCCCGGCGTATTCTTTATTGAAGGTGACGTAAAACTTACCGGACAGCAAAGTGAAGGGTTTGGAATCATGGTAATCAGAGCTGGTGCCAGTATGGAAATGGAAGATCCCAACTTAAGTGTTGCCGGTAACTTTGAATTCAATGGATTAGTTATTTTTGAAAATGCCTATGCTTTTGATGGCCGTGGAACACCAACCATCAATGGCTCTGTATTAGTTGGTGCAACAACGGATCATCTAGAAGACGAAACCAAAGATAAAATCAACATCGATCTGGGTGGCGACATTAACATCAACTACGACTGTAAAGGTGAAATGTATGCTAAAATGGCCGCTGATAATGCTGTACAGCAAAATAAGTATACGTTGGTAGTTTCGTCAGAAAATCTCAGATTTAATTAAGAAATTCTTGAACCGGGAAAGTAGCAGGCAGTTCACCCACTCTGCTATTTACTGCTTTTTTATATCCCGTTCTTTGAAATCTTCATCAAAGTAGTTGTACCATTTCCGAAACGGACGAAATGCGTTATCGGGATCAAACGGGCGGCGATACTCGCTGTTCATGCACTCTTCACTGCAGCACCCTTTATATTTTTCAGCTCCTTCCTCTGAGCATACAAAGAGCTTGTTGCATTTCATATTGGCGCAGTTGATAAAGCTGTCGGCCGGTTTTCCCGTAATCTCACAGCGGGCAATAGGCTTTAAGTCTCCCTTGTTTACCGGAACCACGAGGCGATCATCAAACACAAAACATTTGCCTTTAAAGTGTTTACCCTGTTCCTCTTTAGCGTAGTTGAGAATTCCGCCGTGAAGCTGGTTCACATCGTCCCAACCCTTCTTCTTCATCAGTACCGAAAATTTTTCGCAGCGGATGCCGCCCGTGCAGTACATCAGCACTTTTTTCTCTTTTGGAATCTCCGCTTCATCAAGCCACCGGGGAAAATCATAAAAGTTTTCAACTTCGGGGGTAATCGCTCCTTCAAAATGGCCCACTTCGCTTTCGTAATCGTTACGTGCGTCAATCATCACGTATTCCTCTTCAGACTCCATCAGTTCACGCCACTCAGAGGGCGACAGGTGCTTGCCTCCGTCATCCGGATTGAGTCCGTCTACATGGATGGAGACGATCTCATCACGAACCTTGCAGGTAAGGCGGGGAAATGGGATTACGTCTGACTCTTCCGTTTTAAACTCTGTGTCATCGAAACCCTCAAGCGACCAGACGAACTGCCGGTATTTTTCTATTTGTTCGGGAGTTCCGCCGATGGTGCCGTTTAATCCTTCATTCCCAATATACACCCGGCCTTTTACGCCGAGATCTTCCAGGAATTTTTTATGTTCTTCACAAAACCGTTCCGGGTTATCGATATCCCGAAAATTATAGTACAATATGACTTCGTAACTCATAGACAAAACAGACGATTAACTTTACAGATCCGTTACTTTTAGCTGAACCTGTAAATTACGATCTTTTTACCCATTTTCGTATCTAAAAAACAGACCTTTGTTTCAAGCCAGATCATTTGCCATTATTATTCTGATCACCGCCCAGATGATGTTCATGGGAGAACTGCAGGCTCAACAGCATGACCATTCAGATGCGTACACGGTATTCTCGCTTATTGATGATGCAAAAAAGTCGGGAAGCCTTTCACTTGATGAATCGATCCTGCAAAAATTTTATGCCGGCTACCAAACTGATCTTTTAAGCAGAGAGTTTCAGCAGGAGTCTGAATATGTGGCCGTAAAATGCATGGTTCCGGTTATGCAGGAATATATGAGTGTCAAAGAGGAGCTTACGGCAGTCACCAGAAATCAAATCGGAGCGATGCTTGAGGGTTCACGTGTATCTACCGAGTTTAGCTACATACCGCCCTCGGGTAACTTTGTTTTTCATTACGATACAACCGGAACACACGCCATTCCGGCCGCACAAACCATACCGGGCGCTGAAGAACAGAATATCCCCGATTATATCTATCACGCAGCATTTGCAGCGGATTCATCCTACCGGTACCAGGTGGGAAAACTGGGATTCACCGATTTTGTGCGGGGCACACCCTATGAAATAGGGTTTCGGAATTTTGGCTTTTACGGAACAACCACAGTTTCAGGATCCACAACCTTCATTACCATTCACTCAAATTTTAACGGTTTTCCGCCAAACACTCACCCGAAGGGCAACCAAATTGGGGCCCTTTACGTGACCATGGCACACGAAATTAAACACGCCATTCAGTATGCTGCGAACAGGTGGCGCGGAAGTGCGGGTACATTTAATTGGATTGAGATGGACGCCACCATGATGGAGGAAATTGTTCATGATGATGTAAACGACTATTACAATTATCTTTTTGACCCACGATTTCCTAATCAACCAAGTTCATCATCCATTTTTGGAAGCCCTCAAAATCCAACGCCCGGAGCTTACTGGCATATAACCTGGATGCTCTATTTTGCTGAGGAGTTTGGCATGCCGTTTTGGGTAGATGTATGGGAAGATATTCGGGCGGAACCGCTCATCAATTTTGCGGATGCCATCGATGGACAACTCCTGCAAAGAGGTGAAAGATTGTCGTCCGCCCATCTCAAAAACCACCTGTGGCATCTCGGTTCCGGTGAGCAATTCATTCCCGCTGATTTCGGCTTTCGCGAACGCCAATTTTATCCAAACGCCTCTATCTCGAGCGAACTTATGTCTGTGCCTGACAGTATTTTCAATACCGGTCTGCGTCCACTTGCCGCCAACTACATACGGGCTGATGCCCCAATCATGTCTATTGGACAACCGGGCATCAGAATTGAGGCTACAGTTCCGGGCGTTGGCATTGGACTAATCGGTATATTCAAAGACGGAACAGCCCGAAAACTCTCCGCCGTTAACGAGAATTCTGCCACCGGACTCATTCAAACGCCCTGGAACTGGGGCAATCTTTCGGAGTTGAAAATTGCTGTTGTAAATACAAACAGGACCAGAACTGCCGATTATACATTAACTCTGGAATCTATTCTGCCGGAAGAGGACATTCTCACTCAAAATTATCCCAATCCGTTTAACCCAACAACCCGGATCGAATTTTCCCTGAACAGCAGAAAAGATGTACGCATTGATATTTATGATGCTGTTGGGCGAAGAGTATCTACCCTGCTAAACCAAACGCTGGGCAAAGGATTTCACTTTGTAGATTTCGACGGCTCAAATCTTGCCTCCGGGGCTTATTTTTACAGGATCATCACAGATCAGACCGTTACTACGAATAAGATGATGCTGATAAAATGATTTTGGATTTCTCGCAACGGCGCGGCGGCGTATCGGATGTTTTGTCTTTTGATCATTTTTAAAATTATGATTTAGGGCTTTACCAATGGCTAAACTCTCGTAATCAGTTCTAAAACAATATAATCTGCGATTTTCAGCCCTTTCCCCGTGAGCTGAATTATGTTTGTCTTTTCGGACAGCATAACGCAGCCTCTCTCCTCCTGCAGTCTGAGCCACCCCCACTGCTGCGGGGTAAACTCGTACCCGTAAATCTCTTTCAGGTTGCGTACAGAAATCCCCGCTACTGTTCGCAGACCAAGCATCAGGCGCTCTTCGGCCAGGATTTCAAGCGAAAGATCTTCCTCCTCATCTTTCACGTTACCCCAATCCCTGTCCAGGTAAAATTTCAGGTCCGGCCGGTTTCGCCAGCGCGCTGCACCTCCGTCTCGCCAATGCAGTGAGTGCGCCGATGGTCCAAGACCAAGATAATTTACGTGCTTCCAATAGTTACTGTTGTGGATCGCTTCACTACCCGGTTTGGCAAAATTACTCACTTCATACCGCTCTATGCCGGCACTTTTCAGTTTCTGCTCTACAAGATCGAAATGAGTTTCAACAATATCGTCAGGAACCGCGTCAATACGGCCCAGCTCCACCTGCTTACCCAGCCTTGTTTTCGGCTCAATGGTGAGCGAGTAAGCTGAAACGTGGGGCGGGACATAGCTGAGCAGCGTTTCGATATCTTTTGCTAAAGATTCAGCATCCTGCCCCGGATTTCCGTAGATAAGATCGGCAGTAAAAGATGGGAAGCCGGTTTTTTGTATAAGATGAAGCGCTTTATTTGCTTCATCCGTGGTATGTGCCCTGTTCATAAATTTCAGCAGATCGGGATCAAACGACTGAACGCCCATACTGACCCTGTTAAATCCCAGCCCTTTAAGATGTCTCAAATACTTCTCTTGTACATCGTCAGGATTCATCTCTATTGTTGTCTCCACAGAATCAATCCGGAAGACGCTCTCCAGTGCAGACAGAATCGACTCGAGCTGTTTTGCAGATAAAAGGGAGGGTGTTCCACCACCGAAATAAACGGTCCGGATCCTCTCACTGGCAAACGGTTTATCTTTATAGAAATAAATCTCATCAATCAGCGCTTCTACAAACGGCTGCCGAAGCTGGTCGCGCGTCAAAAAATAGAAATTGCAGTAGCTGCACGCCTGTTTGCAAAAAGGAATATGGATGTAGATACCGGCCATACTGATTGTTTATAAAATTAGAGACGTGTTGGAGACATAGTATTTCTGTCATATACCACCGAACGTTGAATCTGACGCTATTCATTTTGAACGTCTGAATCATTCAGCAGGCAAGAGAAATACAATGTCTTATTTTTAAGGCAGCTCTATTCCCAATCTGATGAACATCCCCCTCAATCTCGCTGGCGCGGGATAAAAGAGGAGCCCTTTGATAAGGGGGACTTTTGAAATCAAAATTCAGTAATCGAACTTAGATACATGGTAAAAAGTCACTATTTCTCCGCAGTGTAGAAAGGGTTATTATCGTACGTATCCACCTGGCGGTAGGTGCGCTGATATTTTACATAGTTCTCTGCAGACTGCTTGATAGATATAATCTCTTTCTCTGTAAGCTTTCTCGCTTTTTTTACAGGCGATCCCATGTAAAGGTACCCCGACTCAAGCGTCTTACCGGGCGATACGAGCGATCCGGCCGCAATGATGACATCCGATGGAACAACCGCTTCATCGAGTACGGTTGCGTGAATCCCGATCAGCACCCGATCGTGGATCGTGCATCCGTGAACCATCGCATTGTGGCCAATCGTCACATCATTACCGATAACCGTTGGGCCGGTTTGATTCATCACGTGGATACAGGCGTTATCCTGCACATTGGTACGGTCACCGATGCGAATATAGTTTACATCTCCGCGAATTGTTGCATTAAACCATACAGAGCTTTCTGAACCCAGTTCAACGTCACCAATCAGATCTGCGCTTGGTGCAACAAACACCGTTTCATCAAACTGGGGTGACTTTTTGAGAAATTCGTAGATCATTATAAATGTCGGGTTATGAGAAAACTTTCATTTGGAACTAGTGATGTGTCATCGATCAAATGTCGGATAGCCCCGAAAGCTTTCGGGGTGGGTTTTTCGAAAAACCTAGTCATGCTGGATCAACATATGATTCATGGATGACTCATCCGATGACTCTTGTAATAGTTTACCGTTGACACTTAACTAGTGAAAAGTCAAATATTTATTATCGGTCGAAACCTATCAGCACCCACCGGATCTGACAGCGTTGTTTTTTATGAGTAAAAATGTTTTTACTAACCTTTACTAAAGTTTTCGACGGTATTAATTAGACCGGTACATCTGAAGTTCCACAATGGATTTGAACTGCTCGTAGCTTTGCGGATTTTGCTGAAGCTTACGTCCGTTCACAAAAAATGTGGGAGTTGAATTCACGGTTCGGCGAATGCCTTCCTGCCGCTGCTGCTCAACCCGTTCTGCAACACTATCTGATTCTCTGTCCTGCCGAAACTGCTCCATATCTAGGCCTATCTGCTCTGCATACCCTTCAAATAGTGATGGAGCATTGCCCCGCGACCATTCCGCCTGATTCTCAAAGATAAGATCGTGCATCTCCTGGAAATGCCCCTGCTCACCTGCCGCCTCTACGGAATGAGAAGCGAGCCGGCTATACTGAAAGCCGCTTAAGGGAAAATGACGGTAGTTTATCTCTACCATATCGCCATAATCTTCTCTCAGCTGCTTCACAAGCGGTACGTAATCGCGGCACGCCGGACATTGATAATCGCTATACTTTAAAATCTGTACCTGCTGAGCCGTACGATCGTTTACATTAGCTGCGGACGTTGAGTTACTGTCTGAATTACCTGAGAGACCGTAGTAGAGAGCTGCGCCGGCAATGAGAAGAAAAGCGACGAAGAGCGCAATTTGACCTGTTTTATTATTCATAGAATCTGTTGTTTATAGAGAATATTGTTTTTGGAATATACCCCGAAATATTCTGAATATCATAACGGCAACAACTCGATTTTGGCATATTTAGCACCGCAAATCCTGCTACCCGGGATAATTATTCCTGACTGGCCATTTTTGCCTTATATGCCATTGCGTAGATTTTCATCTGTTTGATCATCGATGCCAGGCCATTCGACCGTGTTGGAGAGAGGTGCTCCTGCATACCGATTTTTTTTATGAATTCAGGCTGACTAGTCAGAATTGTATCCGGATCTTCGCCTGAATAGAAATCAACCATCAGCGCCACAAGTCCTTTCGTGATAGCCGCATCACTGTCTGCTTTAAAAATGACTTTGTCATTCTCTGTATCCGTAGTAAGCCACACCTGAGACTGACATCCCCGCACAAGGTTCTCCTCAACTTTAAACTTATCATCCAGCGGCGGAAGCTTTTGCCCCATTTTTATAATGTGCTTATACCGCTCCTGCCAGTCTGATAAGGACTGGAATTCTCTGATTATTCGATCCTGCTTTTCCTGAATTGTCATGATACTAATATCCTGAATCTGTTTATGTGTGTAGCTGCTTAAGATAACAAATTATTCGAGGCAATATGGGCGTTCAAAAAGGTTGAAAAAAGACCTGACAAAAAAAACGCCGACAGACAGCCGGCGTTATAGATAAACTTTATCTGCAAATCAGCTCAGGCGCTTTTCTCAGAGGACACTTCTGTAGAAGTAGCTCCCTTAATTGCTTTCACGCTCGAGTTATCTGCATCCCATTCAGGTTTCGCATAGTCGATGACCTCAACGTAGTCTCCATCTTTCTTTTTAATTCTGAACTGTTCAGTATTAGGCTTTCCTTCCAGCACAACTTTAAAGTGATTAATCACCTTTTGAACGTCATCGGCATGGATAAAATCTTGCAGCTCTGTCTGATTGATCTCCGAGGATGCTATTCCAGTGATTTCAGAAAAGGTTTCTGTTACATAGTCAAACTTAAACAATTCGTCAAATGTAGGTATAAGCTTGTAATTGAAGTCTTTCACGTCATCAAATATATCGTCCAGTCCACTCTCACGATTAGAGAGCATGCTCATAATCCGCTTTTGCAGCGATTTATTTTGAAACGCGATACGAATAATTTTTTGCCCGTTTGCTGACAGCATTCGTGCATTAGCCTTTACTTCAATGGTATTTCCTTTTTTGTTAAGCAGCTCAAGCTCATACGACTTATTATCAAAATCACTGGGTTTGAAAACATCAAATCTGTGCCTGAAATTTTCTACTTGATGGTCCGTGAGCAACTCCCAAACTTTTTTCTTTTTAAGCTCCTCTTCGTCAAACCCTATTAAATCTCTGAACGCTTTGTTTGACGTTACGATATTTCCCTGCTCATCCAGATCAATTAGTGTCTTTTTAGACTCTTCAGCAAGCTTATCAAACTCGAGGTTAGTATCCACAACACGTTTCTCGGACCGCTTTCGCTCCGTTATATCGTGCTGATAGGAAACCCAATGGGTAATTTCTCCTTCATTGTTGGTCAGGGGATGTATGTCCCACTGATTGATAAATTCCGTGCCATCCTTACGATAGTTGACTGTATGCCCGAAAAAAGAGTGCCCTTCTCTCAATCTCTTTTTCAGCCTATCCAGAACAGCACGATCTGTCTTTTCACCCTGAAGCATTCGGGGCGAGTTACCAATCGCCTCTTCCCGGCTGTAACCGGTCATGCTAGTAAAACCATCATTCACATATACTATTTCAGGACCGGGCTTATCCAACTCAAGAGTGGTGACAACGATAGAGTCGTAATCACTCCGGATAGCGTTCTCTAATAGACCCAGCGACTTCTCTGCGCGGTCTTTTTCACTCTGCAGCTCTGCAACGAGATCTTCAAGCTGTTTTGCAGTATTCTTGTCTTCAATTTTGTTTTCGATGATATCTTTTAAGCGCTGATCCATAAATTTTGTGCTGCTTGTATTAAAAAAAATTTCATAAAAGTACTATTACCGCACTCTTCTTTCAAGTGAACACACCGGTATTATCAAATCATTCCAATTGACGGTATATATTTTTTGAAAGGTACCATATGCCGTTCATTACACCTTGGCATATCATTACAACTTGGCATACAGATCTACATCCGGCAAAAGTTTTCACCCGAAAGAACGGTCACTCTATTTATGACGCGCCATCAAATCTACCTTAACAATATCTTCGCAATGGTGTTCAACTGCATGTTTGAGGTGCCCTCGTAGATTTTCCCGATTTTTGAATCGCGGTAGTATTTCTCCACCGGGTACTCCTTCACGTAGCCGTAGCCGCCGTAGAGATCTATTGCCATGGAGCTGAGGTTTTCGGCCACTTCGGAACTGTAATATTTAGCCATAGCCGCCTCTTTCAGAAACGGCTGATCGTTCTCTTTAAGGCGGGCGGCGTTATATACTAAAAGACGGGCCATTTCCAGCTCTGTAGCCATGCGGGCCAGCTGAAACTGAACGCCCTGGAAATCGGAAACGGCTTGGCCAAACTGGTTCCGCTCTTTAGTATAGGATACTGCGGCATCCAGAGAAGCTTGTGCAATACCGATCATCTGAGCGCCGATACCAATCCGTCCTTCATTCAGCGTTTCGATGGCCACTTTGTAGCCTTTCCCAACTTCACCAAGAATATTCTCTTTTGGAACTCGTACGTCTTCCAGTAAAATTTCGCAGGTGGAGCTGGCTCGAATTCCCAGCTTATTCTCTTTTTTGGAAATCGAAAACCCTTCCATTCCGCGTTCTACAATAAATGCGGTAATTCCTTTGTACCCTGCGTTGGGATCCACCGTTGCAAACACAAGGAATATATCTGCTTCATTGGCATTAGTTATCCAAAGCTTGGTTCCGCTGAGTATATAGGCATCGCCATCCTCTTTAGCAGAGCACTTCAGGGCGAACGCATCGCTTCCTGAGCCGGCTTCTGAGAGGCAGTAGGCGCCCACTTTTTCAGTGGCCAGCTGAGGCAAAAACCGCTCTTTTACCGCCTCTGATCCCCATCGCAAAAAGGCGTTGTTCACAAGCGTGTTCTGAACATCCATAAAGACGCCAACAGACGCATCCACGCGAGATATTTGTTCAATAGCTACAATGCTCATCATAAATGTCCCGCCACCGCCCTGGTATTTTTCAGGGATTTCAATTCCCATCAGACCCATCTCAAAAAACTGTTTAATCAGATCAGGATCCAACTTGGCGGCCTCCTCCATCTCCTGCACTTTTGGCTGAATAATATTATCGGCAAAATCAGCCGCAGCCTCTTTCAGCATCTGTTCATCTTCGGTTAGTTTGGTCAGAGGCGGCATCTTCGTTTCTACAAGTGTCATAGTCATCTGCTTAATATAGATTAATGATTTAAAATCGATGATTGGCTGAATAGATTAGATACCTGAAGGTATGAATTTTTTTAAATGTTTGTTTTCTATCACGCCATAGGTAAATATAGCGAATCGGAAGCGCTTTTATTATCTCTTGATAAATTTTAATGCAGCTGCCGGATTCAAAATAAATCGACGATATAGAAAGATCTGAATTTGATTTTAAAATCATAAATAAAAAAGCCCTCTTTAAATTTAGCCCCTCTTTTACCCGTGCCAGCTGGTGCTTTGCCAGTCCCGACTTTCGATGCTCATTGTTAGGCGAGACCGAATAACCGGTACCCAATTAACCACTACTTACACCCGCAGAATTGATTTAACACATTAATTGTTTATAAACGGAACCCTTATTGCTATCTTACAAGATATGTCAGAATTTAAACTTCACTCTCCCTGGGAGCCCGCCGGAGATCAGCCTAATGCCATAAAAGAGCTCACTCAGGGCATCGAGCACAACGATAAATTTCAAACACTTCTCGGTATTACCGGATCAGGTAAAACCCGTACGGTTGCAGGTGTGATCGAAAACGTCCAGAAGCCTACGCTTGTGATGAGCCATAACAAAACACTTGCGGCTCAGCTGTATAGGGAGCTAAGCGATTTTTTTCCTGAAAACAGAGTGGAGTTTTTCATCTCCTACTACGACTATTACCAGCCGGAGGCCTATATCTCCAGTCAGGATAAATTTATTGAAAAAGACCTCTCCATCAATGAAGAGATACAGAGACTGAGGCTACGGGCTACGAGCTCGCTGCTTTCCGGTCAGCGTGATGTGATTATTGTGTCGTCTATAAGCTGCATTTACGGTATTGGTTCGCCCTCTGAGTATGCTAAACTAATTGTAACGCTTAAAACCGGAATGACTATTCCGCGTAATACACTTCTTTATGACTTTGTAGATCTGCATTACAGGCGCAGCGATCGCGATTTTACACGGGGAACATTCAGGGTTCGGGGCGATGTAATTGACATCTATCCCGCTTATTCCGAAGAGGGCCTGCGTATTTCTATGTGGGGTGATGAGATTGAAACTCTTGAGGTTTTCGATATCGACAGCGGAAATATTCTGGACAGCGTAGATGAGTTCCGAATTTATCCGGCGTCGCACTACGTCACGTCCAAAGACAGGCTCAAGGATGCTATTCAGCAGATACGTGATGAAATGTACTGGCGCGTTGACATCCTGAAAGATGAGCAGAAATTTTTGGAGGCCAAGCGTCTGGAGCAGCGCACCACATTTGATATTGAGATGATGCAGGAGATCGGCTACTGCTCAGGCATTGAGAACTATTCGCGCTACCTGAGTGCCCGTAAACCGGGTGAACGCCCCTATTGTCTTTTCGACTATTTTCCGGATGACTTTTTACTTGTTGTAGATGAAAGCCATCAAACCATACCACAGATTGGCGCAATGTACGGCGGAGACCGCTCAAGGAAAATTGAACTTGTGGAACACGGTTTCAGGCTCCCTTCTGCCCTCGACAATCGCCCACTCACATTTGAGGAGTGGGAAACAATGATCAACCAGGCAATTTTTGTAAGTGCCACACCTGCTGACTATGAACTCGAGCAGTCAGACGGGGTTTTTGTGGAACAGATTATTCGTCCAACCGGACTGATGGAGCCAGAAATAGAGGTCCGCCCGCTAGGCAACCAGGTAGACGATCTGCTGGATGAGATTCAAAAACGTGTGGAAAAAAACGAGCGTGTACTCTGTATCACCCTTACCAAAAGATTGAGTGAAGAGCTTAGTGAATACCTGAAAGGCCTTGGCATCAGCGCGGCTTACATGCACAGTGAGCTGGATGCCATGCAGCGCGTTGAAGTTCTCTATAAGTTCAGGCGTGGCGATTTCAATGTACTGGTAGGAATCAACCTTCTGCGGGAGGGGATTGATATTCCTGAACTCAGTCTTGTGGCCATTTTAGATGCAGACAAAGAGGGCTTTTTGCGATCAGAGACATCGCTTTTTCAGATTGTAGGGCGAGCTGCACGAAACGTAGACGGTAAAGCGATTCTTTATGCCGACAAGATGACTAACAGCATAAAGAAAGTGGTTGAAGAGACCGATCGCCGCCGTGAAATTCAACGGGAATACAATAAAAAGCACGGCATAACGCCGAAGACAATTGTAAAAGAGCTAAAACCTCTCGTGGATCCATCTCTCATCTCCAATAAAGACTTTGATCTTGATTCTGGTGTTAAACAAGAAGATGATTATCTTGAGGTTGTGAAAGTGGCGGAAGATGGCATTCAATACAAGGCTAACTCTGCCATGAAAGAAGTTACGTTTGAAAGTAAGGACAAATTTATCGAATACTTGCGCGAATCTATGCTGCACTCAGCTAAAAATATGGAATTTGAAGAGGCTGCTCGCATCCGTGATCAAATTGAAAAACTGGAAAAAGAACTCTGAACCAAAAATTACCCCATGAGTAAAATCGACTTTTTTAAAACGTTTATTAAAGATCGTGATGTAGCGTCCGTTATACCTACCTCCCTGCGATGTGTTAAAAAAGTGTGCACGCATATCGACTTCTCCAAAGACTTTCTACTGGTTGAATACGGTCCCGGCAATGGCGTATTCACCAAATACCTTCTTGACAGAATGTCGCCCGGCAGCCGCCTGGTTCTGGTAGAAGCCAACAAAGATTTTGTGGAAGAATTGAATACAATTATTAAAGATCCGCGCGTTCAGATCAACAATATTCTTGCCGGAGATGTAGAGTCTGTTCTTGAGCCGGAAGATATCGGGAATGTTGATTATGTGCTCTCGGGAATCCCGTTCTCGTTTCTCAAAAAAGAGCGAAAGCATGCGGTGCTTACTGCGACCAAAAGAATACTAAAAGATGGCGGCAAGTTTGTTGCCTATCAGACTAGCGGTCACCTGAAAAAGCCGGTTATGGAAGTGTTTGGAAACTACGATATTGAAATGGAGATGCTGAACATCCCGCCTTATCTCATCTATGATGTTGTTAAAAACGGAATCAGCAATGGAAAAGAGAAAAACGGCAGGTGACTTTTACAGTCTTTTAAGATACCAAAACAAAAAAAGCCCTGATGTTTCGTCAGGGCTTTTTTTATTTCTAAACTTTTTGTGTAAAAAAAAATGGAAGGGGTCTAGTTTCCTTCTTCAGGATCTTCCTGCTGTGGAATAGCAGGCTGTGATTGTGACGGAGCTCTGAAATCATCCATTTCTCCGGGTTGATCCTGCAGACCGGGCACTCCCTGCTGCTGAATTGTGCTTTGACCGGATCCGCCGCGATCGATAGCAAAATTTGCCAGGACACTCAATGAGAGAAAGAGCACCGCAAGGATGGTGGTGGTTTTGGATAAAAGGTCAGCCGTTCTGCGTGCCCCCATCGCTGCTCCCCCTGCCATTCCAGCTGCGAGTCCGCCCGTGAGACCCTCTTTCTGGCCGGGCTGGAGCAGAACCACAACAATCAATAAAATTGAGATAAGTATAACAAGAGATATGATGATTCCGTATAACATGAGTCGTTTCTAAATTTGTTTTTGCTTCGAACCTTAAAAATATCACTATTTACGCTTTTAACAAAGCCGTATCTCACAATCCATTCTTATCGGTAATCTTTACCCGGGTGGGGCTTAAATAGCGTTTTACAGGTACCACTATGTATTAACAGGAGCAGATCCTCTATTTTGGGATTGGCTGAATGAGTGACTTCTCGTTTTTTGAGGGATCCTTCACCTCTTTTGTAACGCGGTGAACCGTAAGTTCAGTGATCAAAAATTGCGACCCTGCCTGTTTTAGAATTTTATCCGGGGTTATGTTGTCCTTCAGCCAATCTTTGGCAAACCTCTCTTTCAGGAGCAACGGCATTGAATCGCTTATGGGAGCAATGAGCGTATTTGCCTCCGTCATGATCATTTCTGAGTAGGTGTACTCATCTTTATCACTCCTGAACGTAAAAGCAGCCACATAAAGAAGTGTATTATCAATTTTACGGACAAAAAACGGGTGGTCTTTTTTTGCTTCATCCTTCCAGATATAAAATCCGCTAATTGGGATAATGGCCCTGCGAAAAGCTGCACGATCCATCTCTTCCAGGATTTTTTTGTCAGCCTTTTCAGGTATCGAACCCTCTTTTTCAAACTCTTTTCCCCACCTCAGGCGCCCCACTGTAAGAACATCGTTCTTTTCGGTGATTACCGGTATATGATGACCGCGGGAGATATTATAGTGAGCGTCAAAAATCACCTCGCCCGACGCATCCAGGTTGAATGTTTCAATTAGATCTTCCGCATCTGAAAAAAAAGCTACTCTATTGGACATGAGATTAACGGGCAATTAAGATTTTGGGGTTCTATATATATAAGTCTATAAAATGAACTCGTCAAGCAGCGTTCAATTTTGAACTGAATTGCACCATCCTTTGTAAAACTACAAATTTCAAGAACCGTTTTAAATGCTGAAACGAAGATAAACGGCTGTTTCGCTCTCACCTTATAAGTCAGGCACTGCTCATTTACCAAGAGCCTGTATATTTATTCGTAACAACCTTGTATCTTAACCGTTAGTAATTAGATGTGTAAAAAAAGCTACAGTTTGTATATTTTCGACTGTTCTTTGTTAATTGAAATAGTGATTATAAAACGAAAGAGGTATTAAGTTGTCGTTTCATCAATTTCGACTGAGTTCCGATATTTTGAAGGGGTTAAAAGATGTACAGATTGAAAGCCCCTCACTGCTGCAAAAGAAAATTTTTAATGAAGTTGAGACCGGTTCTGATTTAGTTATTAACACAACATCGGGCGAAAGGCCTGAGCTGGGTTATCTGCTGTCGCTGCTGAACTCGATATCCAAGTCGGATCGCCGACAGGGAAGCCGGGCCATTATATTGGCATCCGATGCCAATAGGGCCAAGGAGCTGGATGAATGGGTTTGGGCTATCGGCTATCATGCCGGTATTGAAAGCGCCTGCCTTACCGGTGAAGGAGAAACCAAGAAGGATCTTGCAACGCTTTCTGCAGGGCCTGTCATCGTGATTTCCACACCCAAGCGACTGTCCGATATCCTGGAAACCGGGCGTATGGTATTCCGTGAAGTGGAAAAGCTTATTATTGACCAGGCTGAACAGATTGAAGACTGGGCCCCGGTTGAAGTGATCGCCAAGAGAATCATAAACAGCAAGTGCCAGAAAGTGTTTGCGGCGGCTAAAGACAGCCAGAAATTACGAGATGCGGAAGAGAGTCTGCTTCAGGATCCCAAGCTGGTAACGCCAAAAAAGAAAACAGAAGCCAGGAAAGCGACCTTCACCGAAGAGGTCATCAAAAAGGATTTGACTCAGTACTATATCAATGTTCCGCCGAGATCAAAAATTTCGATCTTAATGGCACATCTTGATGAGAATAAAGAAGATACGGTACTCATTTTTGCGGCTTCACGTCGTACGGCTGACCGACTTTACAAAATCCTAAGGAAAAGCGGACGCCGTGCTGTTAGCATACACGATAAAGTAGATGAGAAGACCTATGAGCAGCGCTTCAGCATGTTTACCGACGGCAGTGTACAGCACCTGATTATTGGTGAACTTTCAGCCGGTGACATTGCGCTCGAACACGCCACCAAAGTAATCAACTACGATGTACCGGAGGATGTAGAAGAGTATAAACTGAGGGCCGAGCTTGTTGGAGACGGCAAAGCCACAAAAATATTATCCCTTGTCTCCAAACAGGACCGCGGCGACATTAAAGAAATTTGCAACTCCCTGGGCTATGCTCCTAAAGAGCTGCCGGTTCCCAAAGAGGTGAAAGAGCAGAAAAGCAGCAGCCCTGCAAAAGGCAAGAAATCCTCATCCAATGATAAACCCAAGAGCAAACCTAAACCACAAAAGAGCAGTAAAGAGAGCCCAACTAAGAAAAAAGATAAACAGCCGCGCCGGTCAAAACCCAAAAAAGCCAAAGGGCTGCCCAGACCTACATTCGATCAGCTGAGCGGTGGTCGGGAAGGGTCTGAAAGTGAAAAAGAGAAACGGGGCCTTGTTGGATTTTTTAAGAAGCTATTCAAGTGATTTTTGGGCCAGAATAAGCGCGGCTTCAAAAATCTGTAAACATATCATCAAACGCACGTTTACTATCGGGTGCCGGTGACGTAAACAGGCTGACCAGCCACGTGGCTAGAAATCCGGCTATAAATCCAGGAATGAGCTCGTACATTAGGTTACTTAGGTATGGAATAAAATACCAAATTATCGTCACCGTTGTTCCGGCGATCAGGCCGGCCATCACACCGGCCCGTGTTGTTCCTTTCCAGTAGAGAGCGAGTATGGAGGTGGGACCGATTGAGGCTCCCAGTCCGGCCCAGGCAAACAGAACCAGCCAAAAAACCAGGTCTTCGGCCAGGTAGCCAAAGATTAAAGAGATAACAACCAGCATAAACACAACCATCCGGCTGTAGAGAACCAGCCGTTTTTGGGGGATCTCCTCTCCTTTATGGATCAGCTTTTCGTAGACATCACGGACTACGCTGGATGCCGCAACCAAAAGCTGCGAGTCTGCTGTTGACATAATAGCCGCAAAAATTGAGGCCAGAACAACGCCAAAAAGCACCGGGTGCAGATGTTGTTGCGCAAGAAGCGGGAATAGATTCTCAGTATCTTCAGCCGGCAGCATGGAAATGTCCGGGAACCAGGCGCGGCCGGCCAGCCCGATAAATACAGCTCCCCACGCCATTACCACAT
>CAZXYQ010000017.1:32332-33848 GCA_964644975.1 uncultured Rhodohalobacter sp. | reverse complement strand
GTACTCACCTTTAAAAGACTGGCTTTCTCAGCCATCTATTTAGTTCGTTCTATTTTAAGCTGCGTGAAACCCCTTGATTTCTTTGCCGTACAGACAGGTAGAGGCTCGTCTGCACGGAAGAAGCAGCACTCATGCTTGAGAAGCCGGGAATGACGGGCCAGGTTTTCGGAACCCTGATCGTAAGCGAGTGGGAATCACTCTGCTTCGACCAGATCTGCAAAATACTGGATGCCAGCAAAGGCAGCATCAACGGGACCACAAAACCGCTCGTTGAGATAGGATTAATCGAACCGGTATCACTGCCGGGTGATAGAAAAGCCTACTATAGAATTACTAAAACTGAACTTGGTAATATTGAAAAGCCGGCTGCAGATGTTTACAAAGTTTTCAGAGAACTCAATTGAAGGGTGAAGTCTCAGGAATAAAGAGAATGAAGTTTCGCAAGCCTAAACGTTTTATAGCTGGACAGGAAGCAAAATGGACCGGTTAATTGATAAATAGCATAACCAAAAGATGAATTTGTAAAACGGTATCATCAAAATTATGGAACAAAAGAAGACAAATAGTAACGGTGCCGCCAGACATATTATAATGATGTGGAAAGAGATCGACCGGTTTTTAGAAGAGTGGACCCGGAATTTTATTGATGAAATTGAAAAGAAAAAACGCATAAATGTAAACTAAAACGGTCAATATGATGGATGCAGGGATAAAACCAATTTTCATAACAACCCTTTTCCTATTCGTGCTGACGCTAATGCTGCAACCAGCGTCAACGAGCGCCCAAAATGCCGGTGAGATCATCGAGCGGATGGAAGAAATGATGCGGGGTGATTCGCAATATGCGGAAATGACTATGAGAATTGAACGCCCGCGCTATAACAGGGAGGTTTCGATGCGATCCTGGCTGAAAGGACGCGACTACTCGCTGATCCTAATCACTGCACCGGCACGCGATAACGGCACCGTATTCCTTATGAGAGAAAATGACATATGGAACTATGACCCCAGAATTGATCGAACTACACGTCTTCCATCTTCAATGATGGCACAATCGTGGATGGGTTCCGATTTTACCAACGATGACCTGGTAAGGGATTCTGATCTAATTGACGATTTTGAACATCAGATTTTAAGAACCGAAGAGTATAACGGTTATGAATCCTGGGTAATTGAGCTGGTTCCCAAGCCTGAGACACCCGTTGTTTGGGGTAAAGTTTTGATGTGGATTAGTAAAGAAGATTACATCCAGCTCCGGATTGAAAATTACGATCAAAGAGAAACCCTGGTAAACACAATGGAGCTGACAGATATTCAGCAATTTGGCCAACGGAAGATACCGACCACCATTATTGTAAAGCCGGCTGATAAAGAGAATGAAAGAACCATTTTAACGTACCAGGAACTGGAATACGATATTGATATCGAAGAGTCATTTTTCAGCAGGGCGAATATGCAGAGGGTCAGATGACAGTTGAACAGTTTGTCAGTGCCAACAGTGTGTCAGAAACTTTCA
>CAZXYQ010000017.1:24509-32232 GCA_964644975.1 uncultured Rhodohalobacter sp. | reverse complement strand
TTAATGCAGTCGGTCAACCGTGGCAGCTACGAGGTGATGATCGACCGTATGGTAAGCTTCAATACCGGCTACATTCAGATTCAGGATTACCGGTATGATGACGAAGCTTCGCTCGATAATTCTTTCTATTACGATGATGAGCTGCGTGAAAAGGTTGTGAACTCAGACGAGCGAATAGAAAAGATTGTGCCCAGAATTGAAACATTCATGCTTGCCGCTAATGATGTATCCACAAGAGGAGCGGTTGTTTTCGGTGTAGATCCTGATAAAGAGCATCAATTCAATGAGATTAAAAACACACTGGTTGATGGAAAGTTCTTCGGGTTAGGTGAAGATGCCGCCGTGCTTGGCAAAGGCCTGGCAAACCGGCTGCAGCTGAGTGTGGGAGATACTCTTGCCCTGATTGGCCAGGGACGCTTTGGGATGTCGGCCAGCGGGTTATTCGGAATTGTTGGGTTGATCGAACACCCGATCCGGGATATGAACAATAAGGTCGTATACCTCCCGCTCGATACGGCTCAGTGGCTTTTATCTGCGGAAGGATATGTGACAAAAATTCTTATCAATCCATACAGTGAAAGACAGACTGATCCGGTAGCGGCTTCCTTAAAACAGCAACTTGGAGAGAGTGAACTGAATGTGTACACCTGGCCGGAATTGATGCCCGAAATCCTGGAGCTGATGGAGCTTGATCTTGCCGTGCCCCGGCTTCTCACAGTAGTGCTTTATGTAGTAATTGGGTTCGGATTTTTTGGCACTATACTTACAATGACAATGGAAAGGCTGCGTGAATTTGGTGTGCTGCTCTCAGTTGGAATGAAACGAATAAACCTTGCGGCAGTCATTTTTATTGAAACGGTTCTGTTCAGTTTTATGGGTGTAATTGCAGGGCTGATTGTGGCATGGAGTATATTAAAGCTTATTGATCCTATAACATTATCCGGTAATGCGGCGCAAGCAGTAATCGATCTTGGTTTTGATCCGGTGATTCCAATGTCGTTTGCACCCGATCAATTCTATATCCAGGGATTTTATGTATTCCTGATTGCAATGGCTGTGTTTCTTTTTCCAATGCTGAAAATCGCCAGGCTTAACATTTTAGACGCCGCAAGGAGCTGATATGAAAACACTGTTAAACATATCATGGAGAAATCTCTGGAGACACCCGGCAAGAAGCGGAGTTCTGCTCGCTGCAATTATTGTAGGCTTGTGGGCCGGGGTGGTAACTGTAGGAATTTTGAACGGAGTTATACTGCAGCGATTAGATTACCTGATTGAGAGCGAAGTAACCCATGCCCAGGTACATCACCCAGAGTTCTTGGCTGAAGGATATTCACGTCTCTACATCCCTGAACATGAAAAAATTAAAGAGTGGCTCGAAAACGACGACAGAGTCAGAGCTTACACGTTTCGTACAATTACTGACGGTATGCTTCAGTCACCGGTTAAAACTTCCGGGGTTCGAATTCGGGGTGTAGAGACAGAATCTGAAATCAGAACAACCACATTTCATGAAAATATCATTGAGGGTGAATATCTCGATTCAGATATGCCCAACGCGGTGATAATGGGTAAAAAACTGGCGGATGATCACAATATGGAGGTGGGAAACCGGGTGGTACTTACTTTCGAAGATGTTAATAATGAGCTTACATCCGGTTCCTTCAACATTGTGGGAATATTTCAGTCGGCATCTGTCAACTATGATGAGCGGAACATCTTTGTACGATCTGAAGAGCTGATCCGCCAGCTGTCTGATGAACCCATTTATCATGAAGCAGCCATGATGCTTCAGCATGAAGAGCTCGCCACTGAAATTGTATCAGAACTTAACAGCAGTTTCAGCAGCATTGAAGCCCAGAGCTGGCGTGAACTTTCTCCCGAGTTAAGTATGATTGTAGAACTGGGGGGAGTAATGATGGTGATAATCACGATGATTATTATGGTTGCACTTGCCTTCGGAATTCTGAACACAATGCTGATGTCGATTTTTGAGAGGATGCGTGAGCTGGGAATGCTGATCTCCATCGGTATGAGCAGAATGCGGGTTTTTGTGATGATTATGCTCGAATCGATCATTTTAACAATAAGCGGAGCTGCAATCGGATTACTGCTTGCCTTGCTAAGTATTAATCAGTTTAAGGAATCGGGAATCAATCTTGAGATGTTTGCCGAAGGCGCTGCACAACTGGGATGGGATCATATTGTTTACCCGGTAATCACACCGTACGAATATGTTATGATATTGTCTGTAGTGATTGTTATTACGCTTTTTGCTTCAATGTATCCCGCAATTAAGGGGGTCAGAATTGATCCGCTCGAAGCGGCTAAAGACAGTTGATAATCAGGTTGACGAAAAAAAATGAACTACCTCGGGGCAGAGTCCACGAGGTATCAACTTTAAATCCATAACTTTGTGGTCAATATCAGGTTTATTTTGAAGTGTCCCCCTTTGAAGGGGGCAATGGGGGATGACCTTTTGTGCTTAACAACTACAAATGGACACTTCCGAACTCAGAGAGTCATCCCCCAGCTCTCTTCGTTCGCTTCCCCCTTCAAAGGGGGACTTTTATCCTTTCCGATCCAGAGGGTCGGGGAATTAAACCACTTATGATTAAAATTTTACTGCCATGTCAATTATTAAAACAGAGAATTTATCCAAAGTGTACAATCCGGATACTGTTCCGGTTTATGCCCTCAATAAGGTGAATATTTCGTTTGAGGAAGGAGAATTTACCACTGTGAGAGGGCCATCCGGATCAGGCAAAACAACGCTGCTCAATATGATCGGCGGACTGGATAAACCATCGGAAGGCTCCGTTTCTATTGACGGAGTGGATATTTCTAAACTAAAAGACAGCAAGCGCATCGATTTCAGGCTGCATAATATCGGGTTTGTATTTCAGCACTATAACCTGATTCCGGTATTTACTGCGCGCGAAAATGTCTCATTTATCATGCTTCTGCAAAAGCGCAATAAAAAGGAGATTGAAGAACGTGCAAACAAACTGCTTGATCAGGTGGGGCTCGAAAAGAAGAAGGATTCCAGGCCGGTGCAGATGTCGGGCGGAGAACAGCAGCGTGTTGCCGTTGCAAGAGCACTCGCATCTGAACCAAAGTTCATTCTTGCGGACGAACCAACGGCAAACCTTGACACTGCATCAGCCATGAACCTGCTTGATATCATGGAAAAAATGAACAAAGAGGAGAACGTCACATTTATCTTCTCCACTCACGACCAGCGTGTGATCGACCGGGCGAGGCGTGTTATTACCATGGTGGATGGAGCGATATATAAGGATGAAAAAAAGGACAGTGATACAGTTTGACAGTACCAACAGTGTGTCAGTATTGCTTTTGCATAATAAACTGACACACTGTAACACTGATAAACTGATACCTGACACACTGTAAAACTGTTGACACTGACACACTGAAAATTGAAAAACCTTGCCTTCATACTAACCATCACCCTCTGGGCCACAACCATCCACGCCCAAACCGACAACCTTCGCATCAGCGGGTACCTGCAGGGTATGCCGGTGTGGATCAGTGCCGATCTGCCTGAACCATTCGATAGTGATTCATTTTGGGAATACAGACTACAAAACAGGCTGAATTTGAGGTATGACATAAATTCCAGCCTTACTTTTAACTGGCAGATGCGCACCCGTTTTTTTGCCGGCGATTTGGTGAATGAGCTTAATGATATTCCGGAATTTTCATATGCAGACCTGATAGATCTCGATGATGGTTATATGGATTTATCGTGGGTTATCATGGATCGGGATAACTTTTTGATACACTACATCCCCGACCGCCTAAACCTCGACTGGTACAGTGATGAATGGCGTGTAACCGTAGGCCGTCAGCGGATTAACTGGGGAATCAACATGGTGACGAACCCGAACGACCTGTTCAACATCTACTCCTTTTATGAGTTTGATTATCCGGAGCGTCCGGGCACCGATGCTGTCCGAATTCAGCATTTCATCGATTGGGCTTCGCGGGTGGAGGTGGCATTCAGTCCGGCCCGCGATATGAAAAATTCTGTGGCTGCAGCACTTTACGGATTTAATACGCGTGGTTACGATGTTCAGCTAATTACCGGCTATTTCAAAAACCGCTGGGCAGTTGGTGGCGGTTGGGCCGGCAACGTAAGGGAGTCGGGGTTCAAGGGGGAAGTGATACTTTTCACTGATTTGGAAGAAAACCCGGCCGGTAACCTCGAAACCAATTTGATTGCCGCACTATCCGCCGATCATATGTTTGATAACAGCCTGTTCCTCGTGGTGGAAGGCCTTTATAACAAGGAAGGCGGACAAGATCAGTTTCAGCTTTTGGGTGAGCCACTATCAGCAGACAATCCCTCCTTTTCACGGTTTCAATTCACCGGTACGGGGAGCTATCCAATTTCTCCGGTCTGGAACGGTTCACTGGCCACAATTTGGTATCCTGATAAGCAGGCTGTTTTCATCTCTCCGTCAATCACGCACTCGCTCACACAGAACATAGACGTAAACCTGTTGTCTCAGCTTTTTATCGGCAGTGATGATTCCGTATTTGCCAATGCCGGAAGTGTGGTTGCAGCCTCGGTGAAATGGAATTTTTAAACACTTTACCGCCCGCTATCTCTCATTTCTCTTTGCCTCATCGGCATACTATCAATCCTGCCAAAAAGCTTGTCAATCTCAACAACTTCACTTGCGCGAATTTTTACTCCCCCATCTTTCCCGAGTAAGATAAAAGTGAATGCTCCAGGTTCATCCCGGTATCTGTTTCGAATCTGGTCGGCGCTTCCATCCGTAATTCTTTCTCCATTCAGATGTGAATACTCATCCGTAAAAACCGATACTACCATTAAATCACGGTCCGTCATTCCTGCCTTTTCAGATTTAAAAAGTTCTATCTGGTGATGGTATTGTTCATCTGCACCGTCCCTTGCAAAGAGAAGGATTATCCGGTTCTCCCAGCGGTAATCGCTCAGATTCAAATCAATTGGATCTGTTGTTGATGATGACATCTCAAATGCAGATAATAATACAATTACGATCAAGGCTGAACTTTTCATAAGCCTGGTGATTTTTCCTTATTAACCAAAACCTATCATAAAACCATTCCTGCTGAATGAAAGACTGGATTTCAATACGTAAATCGACAACTGAAGATGCTAAATCCATTACTGAATTTAACATCGCCATGGCAATGGAGACGGAACAGAAAAAACTCAGCAGAGATCGGATTGAACCCGGTGTAAAGGCGCTGTTTAATCACCCTGAATATGGATTTTACCTTGTGGCCGAATCAGAGCATGAAATTATCGGATCACTGATGGTTACCAAAGAGTGGAGCGACTGGCGCAACGGTCTGTTCTGGTGGATCCAAAGCGTATATGTAATCCCTGAATTTCGCAGGCAGGGTGTTTACCGGGCGATGTACAAAGAAGTCAAAAAACTCGCGGATCAGGCCGGTAATATCAGTGGATTTCGTCTCTATGTAGAGAAAGAGAACGAAATTGCACAGAAAACCTATAGAAGTCTTGGCATGGATGAAACGCATTATAAATTATTTGAAGAGATCAATTAAACCGAATCTTAGCTTCAAAAATAGTAGCGGATCCCGAATGCTCCATTACCCGCAGACTTGGTCTCGGGAGAGACGTCCAGGATCGGAACGGCTTCAACAAACAAGTCAATAGGAGAGTTTTCGAACACATAATTAAGTCCCAGCGGGATTCGAAGCCCTAAGATTGGATCTCCGGCAAAGATGGCCCTGGCCCCGATACCGTAATAAAATCCGAGTTGTCCACGATTCACATCTCCAAACCAGGAATGAAGCAGATAATCTGCATGCAGATGTATGGCTTCATTTCTCCCGGCGAGCGACCATGCTGCACCGATATTCAGTGCTGAACTGCTGCCTGTCCAGGCTTTAACAGACAAACCTGTTGGCTCACCGAACATAATACCAATCCCGATATTTCCGCCATTGCCGGTATCTGCCTGGGCCTGCACTCTGTCCGTTTGAAGCAGTGTGAATGATAATGCAAGTGTAATAACAGCAAACCATTTTGTTTTTTTCATTCTCTGTATCTGATTTTTTTGAAGTTATATTAGAAGTAGAAACGGCTGAAGGATTACATTTTTATGCTGTTGCCAATAGACTGAGTTCGATTCTTAATCCTCGTCAAATCGCATCAAAAGTCCCCTCCTTTCGAATGAGGGGAGCCTCCTTTATTAATTTTTAAATCGAACTGAGGTTAATAGACTGCGAGTTGCTTGCAGTTCTCCATTTCTCTTTGATTAACTAAATGTACTGAGTTTTTTGATAGATAGGCTTACACATTTCCTACCCATTCGGGGAGGATGCAAGGTTTGAATTATCCAGACTGATCAAAGCAGTGGAGTTAAAAACATAAGCCTTTCCAAGTCAAAGCGTACTTCCCGTGAAGAGATTACGAGTTAATCCGATAAGAGGATTTTTGTGTGTACGGCTTTATCAAAAATGGAAAGGTAATCTCAAACAGTTTAACCTGACTGCCGCCCACGATTTCAAATCTCTCCTGAGCAATCTGAAGGGAATACTCAATCACTATGTATATGTTATGAGTGAAAAAGTGCCTGATCAGAAGTCCGGGGAGTCGGTTAATGTAGAAAATAGCCTAAATCGAATGAAGGAAGACGATTTGAAATGGTTTTTAAAGAAACCTGATCAGATTATGATTACTTTGTAAGTCGTTTTGCCCTCAGTGCAGCAACTCATTTGTTAATTTTTGATGGTATGTTCGATGGGTATTTCAATTATTACTTCTTCCTATAAGTCCTTATCCATGAGTTATTCCTCTCTGCTGGTTATCTTTTTTTCCATGCTTCATCTCTCTGCCTGCAGCCAGTCGCCGGCACCGCCAAATGAACCCGGTGTATCTCTTGAGTTGGCAGAATTCAGAAAGTCGCTGATTTCTGACATTCGTTACACGCTCTATTTTAATATTCCGGGGGATCAGCAGAGTCAGATTACAGCGACTGCGTCCATTACATTCAATCTCGAAAAGGATAACGCAGATATTCCTCTCGATTTTCGTGAGTCGGCAGATCACCTGAAAACACTTTCGATTAATGGCCGACCTGCTGATATAGAGTTTGATAACGAGCATATCATTCTCCCTTCAAATTATTTGTCGGCAGGAGAAAATGAAGTTAACATCGAGTTTATAACCGGAGAGTCATCACTTAACCGGAATCCTGAATATCTTTACACGCTGTTTGTGCCGGACCGCGCCCGCACCGCGTTTCCGCTGTTTGATCAACCCGACCTGAAAGCGATCTTTGATCTTACGCTGGAAATCCCGAACTCCTGGGAAGCCATCGCCAATGCCCGGCTGGAATCAACTATCGAAAGAGAATCTACGAAGGTGCTGGAATTTGCCCCGTCGGATCTTTTCAGCTCCTACCTCTTCTCATTTGTCGCCGGAAAGTTTAAAACGGTTTCCCGCACCATAGAGGGGCTGGAGATGACCCTACTCCACCGGGAGACCGATTCCCTGAAGGCAGAGCGAAACCTGGGTGACATTTTCGAACTGCACGCCTCATCACTCAATTGGCTCGAAGAGTACACCGGAATCGACTATCCGTTTCAGAAATTTGACTTTGCCCTGATTCCCTCATTTCAATACGGAGGGATGGAGCACACCGGGGCGATTCAATATCGCGCCGAATCTCTATTT
>CAZXYQ010000017.1:0-24409 GCA_964644975.1 uncultured Rhodohalobacter sp. | reverse complement strand
ATACGGAGGGATGGAGCACACCGGGGCGATTCAATATCGCGCCGAATCTCTATTTCTGGATAAAGATCCGTCGGAATCACAGCTGCTCAGCCGCGCCAGTCTGATTGCCCATGAAACCGCGCACATGTGGTTCGGTAATCTTGTTACAATGAAGTGGTTCAACGATGTGTGGACGAAAGAGGTGTTTGCCAATTTCATGGCTGCAAAAATTGTAAATCCCGGGTTCCCAACCATCAACCACGATCTGAATTTTCTGCTTCGTCACCATCCAAGCTCCTACTCTGTGGATCGCACTGAAGGGGCAAATCCTATTCGTCAACAGCTAGATAACTTGAATGAGGCGGGTCAGATGTACGGAGCTATTATCTACAATAAGGCTCCCATCATGATGCGTCAGCTTGAGCTGATTTTAGGCGAAGAGCTTTTTCAGAATGGAATACGGGAGTACCTGGAGGTTTATTCCTTTGAAAATGCTACCTGGCCGGAGCTGATCAATATACTCGATCGCAAAACAGACGTTAACCTTACCTGCTGGAGTGAAGTATGGGTAAACACTGCCGGTAGGCCTCATTTTACGCTGGATCATACCAATAAGAGTGGCGTTCAAATTGTGCAGAATGATCCGCTTGGTGATGGAAGAACCTGGCCCCAAGCATTTTCAATACTTGAGCTCACAGGATCCGATTCCGTACACCATTCCATAACTTTTGAGAGCCATTCGGTTCCGTTTCATTTCAATGAAAATTCAACCTACATCTTTAATTCAGACGGATATGGCTACGGCCTTTTCCCGGCTTCTCTGGAAAATCTCTCTTATTGGGACCGGCTCGATGATCGCACAAAAGGAGCTGAACTGATCAACATCTACGAAAACGTGCTGGAACAAACCATATCACCTCTTGCGGCGTTTCTGGAGTTGAAAGCACTGGTTGAAACCGAGAAGAATCAACTGCTGCTTAACCGGGCATTAAGCCATCTGGAAACTCTGTACTGGAACCTGCTGAGTGAAAATCAGCGTATCGAACAAAGTCCTCAACTGGAGAGCCTGTTGTGGGATCAAATGAATCAGCAGAATGAAAGCAGCCGTAAGAGACTTTTCTTTAACACATTCAAAGAAATAGCCGTTACCGAAGAACAGGTTGATAAGCTACATCAAATCTGGAGCGGTGACCTGCAGATTGAAGGGCTCAATTTATCTGAGACGGACTACATCAACATTGCCGGAAACCTGGCATTGAAAAGACCTGAAGAGGCCCAGCAGATTCTATCAACTCAGCTTGAAGAAATTGAAGATGGTGACCGAAGGAGGCGCTTTGAATTCATAATGCCGGCTCTTTCTCCGGATCAAAACGAAAGAGATCTCTTTTTTGAATCCCTGAAAGAGGTTGAAAACCGGGGGACAGAGTCGTGGGTATTGAGCGCGCTCAGCTATCTGCATCACCCGCTGCGAACCGAAGAGTCGGAAAAATATCTTCACCCGAGCCTCGAACTGCTTCAGGAGATCCAGGTTACCGGTGATATCTTCTTTCCGAGCCGCTGGCTGGACGCCACTTTTTCAAACTACTCATCAGACAGTGCTGTAAAAACAGTCCGGGACTTTCTCGATAAACGACCGGAAACCAACCCGCAATTGAAAATGAAAATTCTGCAGTCCGCCGATATGATGTTTCGGGCCAATGAGATTTTGAAGTGAATGGGTTGTTTTGATAACCTGAGTTCGTTTCTAAATGCTTATCAAATGATCAAGAGGTAGTCTCACCTATCAAGGGGCTCATCTTTTGGACACGCAGCGTAACTCGAAGCTCCTGCTTCTAGAGGTCACATGATTGAAACGACGAATAGAAATCATACACATTCCGTCAACCAAAAAAATTTCCTGCCGATTTTGGGTAGAGCGTTGATCGAACCCCGTGAACTACCATCGTTTAATACTTCCAGCCTTTTATAACATCCATCCCGATGGTTGAGAAATTTCGCTCCATGTCACCCCCGGATAAATCCGGGGGCTATAAGATCGGTCGTCCCATCCGGGACTATGTAACTCTATAGAAATAAGTTTTTTAACTTTAGAATGTTAGGAGTGTTAAACAGGGAACGGGAATATTTTCACAGCCACTATCAAGGGGCTCATCTTTTGAACACACAGCGTAAGAGCAGTGAAATACAGAGGGGAATTCTTCGATTTTTGCCACAATCTGATGAACATCCCCCTCATTCCCCCTTTTCTCCCAAAGGGATCCCTCGCGGGGTAAGGGGGACTTATACAATTATAGTTTAACAATCGAACTCAGATATAAAAAAGTCTTGAACGTTACCCACTCGTTCGATAACCGGAAGTGCGAGACCTCAACAACTCAACCGGCGAAAAGGAACTCGACGGTTGAAAGAGATAATCCACCATCTATCGAATGGATCGTTGTATGATTCCGGAGGGCAGCTGATTGTTTCTTTCTCCCTCTTCAATCACAGTCACCCCGTTCACAATCACCCAATCAAAACCTTCTGCAAAGGTGTGGGGATTTTCGAAATTGGCGGGATCGTTGATATTATCTGGATCAAATATCAGCAGATCGGCGGCAAAACCTTCACGGATCAGTCCGCGCTGAAGTTCAACAACGTTTTCATCTGTTAGCCCGAGCGTTTCAGCCGGCAGACCACTCATCTTGTAGATCGCCTCCTCCAGCGGAAACAGATTGAGCTCATTTACATACTTCCGTATAATTTTCGCAAAACTGCCGTATCCCCTGGGATGCCTCATTTCCGGCCCGCCATCGGTGCTTACCATCACGTGTGGGTCAATCAGGAATCGCTGCATCACGTTTTCATTCATTACAAAATATGCCGCACTGCCCCCTTCAGGACCGATATCCTCAATAAGTGCATCTTCAAAGGGTTTATTCAGCTCTTCAGCCACTTCTGCCAGCGTCATTCCTATCCACGGCTCAGTACCAAATAGGGTCGCCTCCGGCCCGTTACGCTGCTCAATTCGGTTTCGAAGATATTCTGCAAGCTCGTCGCGGCGTGTTTCAATCGCCGCATCGAACTCCTCCTGCGTGTTGGCCCAGTCAGGAAAAACAAGGCCGATTGTGGTAAAACTTGCGATGTAGGGATAGAGATCCGATGTAACTCTCAGTCCCGCCTGTCTCGTTTCCTCAATCAGTTCCAGCACATCTTCTGCCCGCTGAGGATCATCCGCAAACACAATCTTCAGATGGGAGATGTGTGTCTGAACATCCGACTCGAGCCCGATCTCCATCAGTTCTGTCACCGATTCATCGATCCGGTCATCATCTTCGCTTCGAACATGCCCCATCAATATGCCACCATGATCTGCTACAGCCGAAGCGAGCTCTACCAGTTCATCACGGCCGGCAAAACTGCCCGGTTCAAATTCAAGACCCAGAGATAACCCGAACGACCCGGCATCTATCGCCCCCTGCAGCTGTTCTTTCATTGCCTCTGTGTATAAAGCGTCCTTATCCTCCTCCCGTGGAGTATTCGCAAGGTCACGGATAGTACTGTGGCCTGTAAAGTGAATCACGTTTGGCCCCGTGCCCCGCTCATCCACGCTGCTCATCCAGCCGGAGAGATCTTCGGCACCGGGACTGGTCCCAACCAGTCCGAGCGTGATGGTGGTGACGCCCATGGAGAGAAAATTATTGAATCGCGGAGTTTCAAGAGGCTCACCCCTGGAGTGGGAGTCCACAAAACCGGGGGAGACGACTCGGCCGTCTGCATCAACTGTTTTTGATGCGGTAAGCGTGGAGAGATCAAAATTACCAGCCTGAACAATGATTCCGTCATGAACCAGAATGTGACCCTCTGTTGGGGTGACGCCGCTGCCGTCGTAAATAACGCCGTTTTTAATCAGCAGGTCATAATCGGGCTGGGAGCATCCAACGGCAAGCAGAATTAGAAAAAGCAGTGGGACCAATTTATTGAGGCAGATCATACTTAAAATGTATTCTTTATGAACGTTCAATTTATTCAAAAATCAAGGTAAATTCCTTCGAATGACGCCGGCCGGCCGCTTTTCATTCAGCTCTCCCTCCTCGATAACGGCTATCCCGTTCACAAAAACCCAGCTAAATCCTTCCGCCAGGGTGTGGGGATTTTCAAACGTGACGTTATCTCTCACAGCGTCCGGTTCAAAAATAAGCAGATCAGCGGCAAAACCTTCCCGAATGAGTCCTCTCGGCACATCAACGATCTCAGCGTCGGTGAGGCCAAGTGTTTCCGCCGGCAGGCCACTCATCTTGCGAATCGCCTCCTCCAGGGTTATCAGCTCCAGCTCGCTTACATATTTATGGATTATTTTGGCAAATGTACCGTACCCTCTCGGGTGACGCATCGTTGGACTGCCGTCTGAACTTACCATCACGTGCGGATCCTGCAGAAAATGTTGCATCACATCCTCATCCATCACAAAGTAGGCGGCACTCGCCCCTCCCGGGCCAATATCATCAATCAAAACCTCTTCAAACGGTTTACCGAGCTCTTCGGAAACGTCGGCCAGCGTCATCCCGGCCCATGGGGCTGTTCCAAAGAGTGTGGCTTCAGGGCCGTTCCGCATATTTACACGATTTCTCAGATACTCCTCCAGCTCACTGCGCCGGTCTGTCACCACATCATTAAAATTGTTTGGGGGAAGGGCCCATTCGGGGAAAACAATTGAGATTCCGGTAAAGCTGGCGGTGTAGGGATAGACGTCTGCGGTTACGCTCAATCCCTCATTGCGGGCATTCTCCATCTGACGAAGCACTTCATCCGCCTGTGAGATCTCATCCCCGAATACAATCTTTAAGTGAGAGGCGTGCACAGCAACACCGGAACCGCGACCTTGCTCCAGAAGCTCATTTACGGATTCCATGATCCTGTCATCATCTTCATTGCGCATGTGGCTCATCACGATCCCACCAGCCTCAGCAACCGTTTCAGCCAGCGCAATCAGTTCGGGAAGGTCGGCAAACGTTCCGTGATCGTACTCCAGACCTGTACTCAATCCAAACGACCCGGCTGAAAGTGACTCCCGGATGATTTGCTGCATCTCATCTATATATGAACTGTCGAGGCCGGACTCACGTGGTGCCTCCACATAATTGCGAAGGGTATTGTGGCCAACAAAATGAATGATATTCGGTCCGGTTCCCTGCCCATCCACTTCATCCATCCAGCCAGTAATATCATCCATTCCCGGACTTCTTCCATCCTGCCCGAGGCTGATGGTGGTAACTCCCATGGCCAAAAAGTTATCAAATCGGGGAGAATCCAAAGCGTTTCCGTGAGAGTGGGTGTCTATAAATCCGGGTGAAACAACCCGGCCATCAGCATCAATCACACTGTTGGCGTTTTCTTCACCGGCGTACACATCACCGACACTGACGATCACCCCATCGTCAATAAGAACAGATCCGGTGTACGCTTCGGAGCCGGTACCATCCACAATAGTGGCGTTTATGATAAGGAGATCGTAGATGCTTTCATCCTCTGATGTGGTGCAGGAAAAAAGCAGTATTGAGAGAAGGAGTATGGAAATGCGAAAGAAGGAATGGATCATAATCGAATTACTGATTGAAATGTCTTCGAATAGATGATAATAAAGAAGCGGTGGAGCATCTGCAATTTTACCGGGTTAATATTCCCGGTACTTTCTTTTAATAGTGAGGCTGTTGAAAAAGGCGTCATTCCGAATCCCAAATCATCGCGACGGAATCTACTATCCCCAATATGAGCAGGAGATGCCGGATCGGAGTCCGGCATGACGGAATTGAAGATGAATGTTCTTTATTCTCGCCTATTTTGGATAGCCTCACAGGGAGAATGGCGTCACGCTTCCTGCTCTTTTTCGGCCAGCTCCATCCATCGCATGGTAGTTTCATCTATCTCCTCAGTTAATTCTCCATACTGCTCCGACGCTTTTTGAAGCTCATCGGAATTGAGGCTTCCATCTCCCATTTTGGTTTCCAGAGACGTTTTTTCCTTTTCCAGCTTCGCAATCTGTTTCTCCAGTTTTTTAAGCTCTTTCTGCTCTCTGTAGCTCAGTTTATTCTCTTTTTTCTCCGCAGGTTTAGATTTAGCAGGCGCCGGTTTGCGGGCCGACTTCTTCTCTCTTGCTAACCGCCGCTGTTCGGCATCCCGCTCCTCTTTTATGTCGCGATACTCCATATAGGTTCCGTGGTGGTCCCAAATCTCCCCATTGCCTTCAAAGATAAAATAGTGTTCCACCAGTTTGTCCATAAAGAACCTGTCGTGCGATACAACGATCAGGCAGCCGCCAAAGTTGAGCAGAAACTCCTCGAGCTTTTGCAAAGTCATCAGGTCAAGATCGTTGGTGGGCTCATCCAGAATCAGAAAATTGGGGTTTTTAATCAAAACCATCATCAGCGCAAGGCGGCGTTTTTCACCGCCGCTAAGTTTTCCCACCGGCGTATACTGCAGTTTGCCGGAAAACATAAAGTGCTCCAGAAATTGCGAGGCGGAAATCTGTTTTCCATCCGATAATTCAATTACAGAGGCCACCTCTTTCACAACTTCAATCGGTCTTATATCGACGTCAAAATCAACTTCCTGCTGGCGATAGTGACCATATTCGATTGTTGCTCCTGTATTTACCTCGCCGGAATCGGCCTTCTCCTCTCCGGTAATGATCTTCAGAAACGTGCTTTTTCCCACGCCATTTTTCCCAATAATCCCGATACGCTCTCCTTTGTTAAACGAGTAGGAGAAGTCATTGAGAATGGTTGTGTCGTCGTACGATTTTGAAATATGTTCAAGTTCAAGCACCTGCCCGCCGATTCTGCGCGATGAGACGTCCAGCTCCATTTCGCCATCTTCAGTCACCGAATTCACTTTATCCTTCGTTTTATGAAACGAGTCAATACGCGACTTTGATTTGCTGGTACGCGCTTTAGGCTGCCGGCGCATCCACTCCAGCTCCTGTTTGTAGAGCTGACCCGCTTTATGAAGCTCTGCCTGTTCCTGGACTTCGCGCTCCGCTTTTTTCTGCAGATAATACGCATAGTTGCCATCGTGATGATAGAGCTTTCCGGCGTCCATTTCGAGAATGTGATTGCACACCCGATCCAGGAAATACCTGTCGTGCGTCACCATCAGAAGCGTTACGTTGCTTTTGATGAGGTAGCCCTCGAGCCACTCAATCATGTCGAGATCGAGGTGGTTAGTAGGCTCATCCAGGATAATCAGGTCGGGGTTATCGATCAGGACAAACGCCAGCGCCACCCGTTTCTTTTCACCACCGGAGAGCGTGCCGATCGTTCGGCTCAGGTCGTTGATATCGAGCTTACCTAAAATCTGCTCCATCCGCTGCTCAAAATCCCAGGCGTTGGCAGCATCCATCGCGGCCGTCGCCTTCATGTAGGCGTCTTGCGTGGCTTCGTTAAAGTTCTCCGCCTGCCTTTCCACGGCTTCCTCATACCGCTTGATGATGGCGGTTACATCAGAATCGCCCTGCAGTATATATTCGCGAATGGTCATTTCCGGGTTCAGCTTCGGTTCCTGCATCAGGTACCCAATACGGATATCGTTTTGAGTCATCACCTCGCCGGTGTCCTGACTCTCTTCACCCGCTATAATTCGAAGCATTGTCGACTTACCGGTGCCATTGGGGGCTATGAGTGCGGTTTTATCGCCCTTTGAAAGTCCAAAGGTGATATTTTCGAAAAGATGTGTGATACCAAAACTCTTGGAAAGATTTTCTACGGATAGATAGGTCATGATGCAGTAATACTTGCGGTACTATAGAGCTGATTTAAATTCACTATCAAAATAAGACCTTTTTCCGTCAACCTCTGCCTGCTTCTCAAAATAACTTTGCAGACAGGATTAGTTCAATGAACCACCTTCAGGCAGGACCTTCGTGGCACCAACGTAAAACCCACTATTTTTGATCCATCATACGTTTTTACAGGAGCTATGCTCTTTAAGGGGGCTTTTATCTTTTCTGACCCAGGGGATCGGGAATTGAACCAATTACTGATTCATAAATGATTTAATCCATACATCTGTAGGATGGAGAGTTTGATGAATTGCAACGACTTAACCACGAAAATATGTGATATATATAACACTTTTTCATTCCCATATAATACATGCACGATTGAATCTTTCAATATTGTGTTCAACAGACAGTCAAATACTGTACAGCACAATGCGGGGAACCAGATAGAATTTTAAATTTAACCAAAGTATTGGTTAACCCGAATTCTTCATCTGCCCATCAAGAGCAGATCTACAGAATGCATTCGCTGAAAACTTAGTCTTAAATCTAAATATTATGGGAAACATATTATATATCGTAGCCGTGGTCTTAGTCATCATGTGGTTAATTGGATTCATTGGCTATAGTGCCGGTGGTATTATTCATATCCTTCTTGTTATTGCCGTAATAGCAATACTTTTACAGGTAATCCAGGGAAGCAGAACAGCTTAGCATGGCTAAATAACGAACTAAAATTTCAATCTTTAACTAAAAAGCATATGAAAGCTTTAACGTTTGTTACGACAACACTGTTAATGTCTGCGGCCGGAGTTGCTGTTGGCATGCTATTCGCACCAAAAAAAGGTTCGAAAATAAGGCGGGATTTCTCCAGGAAAAGCCATCAATATTCTGATTATGTGTCTGACAGATATGATGACGTGATTGATACCGGAAACGACTATCTCAATCATCTTGAGGATAAATCCGCACAACTCACTAAAAAGGCCAAAGAGACAGCCAAGAAAGTTGAAGCCGGAGTAAAATAATATTCAATGCCGTGCGAACTGTTATTTACAATAAATAATACCTGCCAGGTAATCTACCCCCGCAGGTATTTTTTTTGCGCTTTTTAGTCTCTTAAACATAGAGTAAAAAGCTTGTACTGTACGAATCTTTTTTTTGTGATCTTAGCTTTGTTTATCTATTCTTAAAATAGTTATTGAAATGTTTATTACAGTTTTTCGAATAAATACATTTTAGAACCTGTTAAGAATACTTTCTGTACTTTTTCTATAATAGATAAGTTGTAAGTTAAGCTTATACAGATTCATAACACAACAGGCATAGTGCTCAACTGGCAGAGCACAATAATCTCTTAAATTATTGGTGCTCAATAAGGATAGAATTCTAAAGACGAGTCAAATTAATGGGTTAATTCAAGGTGAAATTCGACTGAAAACTGGAGTAGCAATGAGGATCTGGTTGCAGCAGCTATGTATGCAGATCGATTCCTGACAGCTGTTTATTAGATATTTACTCAACTATATATCGATAAACTGTAACATGTGTAATGCTTAATGGGCAATATTTTACGCATATTAAAATCCTAAGAAACTATTTTCCGTTCACAGAGACTTAATACTGTATGAAGCTATATATCAAATATATGGTCAGTTTGCGTTGTAAGATGCTGGTTAAAGATGAGCTGAAAAAACTTGGCATCGACTTTATGTCTGTTGACCTCGGTTTAGTTGAAACTCATGGTGTCATTACTGACGAAGAGCGTGAAATATTTAAAGAAAATCTGAAAAAGGCGGGTCTGGAGTTACTAGACGACAAGAAAAATATTTTAGTTGAGAGGACCAAAAACGTCATTATTGAGATGATTCATTACGCTGATGAAGTTCCTAAGATAAATGATTCCGACTATATCAGTGAAAAGCTGGGGTACGACTACACCTATCTCTCCAATACTTTTTCGGAAGTAAAGGGAATCACAATACAGCAATATATCATCATGCACAAGATTGAGCGCGTAAAAGAATTACTGTTGTACGATGAGTTTACCCTCACTGAAATTGCCTGGAAGCTGCATTACAGCAGTGTTGCACATCTCTCTAACCAGTTTAAAAAAGTTACGGGCCTGACCCCCACTTATTTCAAGGAGATCAAAGAGAAACGGGTTAAAAATCTTGAGGATATTTAGTACGGTTTTCAGCGGGGAAGGAGAAGAATGCCTTAAACCCTAAGTCCAATTCATAATTCCTCTGAAATGGCCGTGGGGAAGTATCAGCCTCCCCTTATAAGGGGCTCATTTTTTGAACGCGGAGCGAACGACACGTAAGTAAATTGCAGAGGGGGTTCCATTAAATTTTACCGCAATCTGATGAATACCTCTATCATTACCCCTTTTATAAGGGGGATTTTCACTGTCCAAAATTTATCAGTCAAACTCAATTTTAAAAGTCAATCCTTCCCGTTCACCGTCGGTTTTGCATAACCAATATTAACAAAGGGTGCAGGTTTTTCTGCCGGCACCCTATCACCTTCCGGGACAGGTATGATAATTGAGAATATTGTACCCGAACGCTTTCTTCTCTCTGCAGTTGCGCTTCCGCCCTCTTCAGATACCATTTGATGAACATGCTGAAGACCGAGACCAAAACCTGAGGCTTTCTGCTTTCCATTCATTCTAGCAACAGCATCGCCACTGGTGAACGATTGAATCTGTTCTGAGGTCATACTTTTGCCGGCGTTCTTAACGGTTATATCGAGAATTACCGGGTTTCTTTTACAGTCATTTTTAAAAATCACGTCCACGGTTTCGTTTTCCGGAGAGAATTTAATGGCATTAGACACCAGGTTCCCAACTATCCGGAGTAGTTTAATCGAAAAACTGTATGGAACACGCTCCTTTTTGTTTACCTGGTTCGTGAGTGAAAGAGTAACACTTTTTTTCTTTGCCAGGGGATTAAAGAGCTTCTCTATCTTCTTAAGTACATCAGCAAGCAGCCTGCTATCCGGCAGCTCCTCTTTCTTACTTTTGCTTTTGGGGCAACCGTTGGCCAAAGCACCGGAAACGATATCCACTATAGACTGCGCAGCTTCCTTCATCATTAGAATATCCCGAATAGACACGTTTTGTTCTTTTCCGCTTTCTATATCCATCATGAGATCGGCTAATCCGGTAATTCCATTTATAGGACTGCGCACATCGTGATTTAACCTCTGCAGATTTTTTTTCAGCAGGTCCAACTCACCGGAAATAGAGTGATGACTGCTTTCGCTCTCAATCGCCATCATTACGGCATGGGCAAGTAGCTTAAACTGTACTTTCTGTTGTTTCGTAATACGTTTTGAAAAGGAGTCTAAAACAGAGATTGTGCCAACATCTTTACCGGCAGATGATGTGAGTTTCACCCCAAAATAATAGCGCAGATGAGGCTTTCCTTCTACATAGTAAAGATCTTTGTACCGGCTGTCTTTACTAAGATCTTCAATTTCAAGAGAGCCGTTCTTTCGGAGAGTATCATTAAAAACAGTGGTCCTCTGTGCATTAACTCTATAATCTGATTCATTATCAGTCACAATCCATTGGTAGTCCCAATCAATAATATCAATTTCGCACAGGGGCGATCTCGTGATCTGTTTTCCCAATTCTATAAAAGGCTTCAGTTTCATGATTAATCTCTCGGTAGATTTGTATATAGTTTCAGTTTTTGACCCTGCTCTGTACTTTTCAAGCTCAAAAGTGGAATTACTGTGGATCTAGTGATCAGTTACATTGCGTATCGACTCTTTGATTAAAGTTCATTTACGCGTTGTTTGGATTAAATTCATCCTTTATTAGTATAGCGATAGAGAAGATTTTACTCTTACACATCTTCAAGAAGAGTGTTACATAAATCCCATATTACGTGTTAAAGTGATAGAGTGTACACATTAAGGTTGTTATATGTCTGTAATCTGTTAGTTATGCAACACAATCCTCTAAATATGTAATGTCTGTTTACTTCTATATGGACATCTTGAAATGAAATCTGTTAATTAGTCCGGCAAGAAGCTTATAACCGCAGATCCCCCGCGGCATCTTGCATAACCTTAATTCAAAATTACAGTATGATGAATATAATACGCCACATCGCAACGACCATTATTTTACTCTTTGCCTTTCAAGCGATGGCAGTTGCTCAATCAACAGACATTACCGAGATGTTTAAAAAGCATTTTAATGAGACCGTCCAGGAGGTTCAGCAGACGGATGATGCCGATGGGAAAAGAGTCATTCTGAATGAATCCTTTAACAAAATGATCACTGCTTTAAATAGTATTGAATCACGGGCAAATCTTACTGAAGATGAATATGCCCAGTTAAACTCGTTCAGAAGCGACATTACAGAAAAACAGAATGAGCTAAACGGTTTGGACGGGTTTGATGAAATTGTGGATGAAGATCTGGATGACTTCTCCAATTTCTCCCAGGATTTTATGGAGCAGGCCAATCGCACAATCACTATTGGCGCTTCAACATTAGTATTGATCATTATCTTACTTCTGTTGTTATAAAATAGTACGCTTACACAAAGCAAGGGTGCCGTCTCCACTTGATGCACCCCTGTTTTGTGCAAAAGCTCTCATGGTTTTAAATAAAGCAAACCCTGCTTAATCAATCCGACCCTAAAAAAGTCTCCCTCTTTGATATCATCAAAATGAGAGAGACTTTTTTATTTCCCAACCTTAAATCAAATGTAGATGCTTATACTACTCATCCTCACAGCCCTCATAAAGGCATGGAAGGCCTGGAACTGACGGTCTGATTAAACGGATAGAAGAATTGAGGCCATACAAGAAATGGCTCTATCCTATCTAGTTTTGAATGGTATGAAACATGAAGAATGCTACACTTGCGGCTTTTACTGTATTGAAATAGCAACCACGCAACTCATCTTAGTCACTTAACTCCCTCCATACCCTACGGTATAACACACCCAATCTATTTACCCGGATTTCTTCAAACTTGGTTGGATTAACCCGCCTTACGCTGATTTATCAGAATAAACGTTCGGTACATAAATCATCGATAGATAATAATTTCAGTTCCTCGTGGGCGAGTTTTTCGTCAATATTTTATTCCCAATTTGGCCACCTGAATCACTTCGCTTACATGTAGCGCTACAAGATTTTATCGCAAATCTACAGGGTTTCAGGAGATAGGGCGTCTATACGACTCGTCTTACACCAGATACTATTTGATGGTCAGTGATATGTACAACTCTTTAAATCTACTATATAACATAATTTAAATTATATAAACATATATTATAGTTGTAACAATATTTTTATAAAATATTAATAATAATAATAATAACCTAATAATTAGGCACTATAAAACTATGAAGAAATCAATATTTATACTCACAACCTTTGCCATTATGTTCGCATTTATAGCGCAATCGTGTGATAGTTCATCCAACGAAATGCAGAGAGCAGAAACCGATGTCATTGAAGCAGAGAGAGATTTAGAAATCGCGAAAAGTGAAATCGAAGCCGATGTTCGTATTTACAGGCAAGAAATGGCGAGCGAAATCAGGGAAAACAACCTAGAAATTGCTGAAATAAAAAAACAAATTCAGCGTGGAGATAACGACTCAAAAGCAGCGAACGAAGTAAGAATTGCTGAACTGGAACGTATGAACGACAGTCTAAAACGAGAAATAGATAACTACAGCGTATCCGACAGAGATAGCTGGAATACTTTCAAAGATCAGTTCGGAAGCAATATGAATGATCTTAGTAATTCATTAGATAACTTCTTTTCTAGAACATCAACGTCCACAAACTAACCTCCATTTAAATCATCAAATATCATGGGTAATCTATTATATATCGTTGCCGTAGTATTAGTCATCGCCTGGCTGGTTGGATTTATAGGATACAGTGTCGGTGGTATCATTCATGTTCTGCTTGTAATAGCTGTTATCGCAATTTTACTACAGGTTATTCAGGGCAGAAGAATTGCTTAGCATATACCAATTACGGAATTAAATCTTTAAATGTATACTAAATGAAAACATCAAGAATTATTATGAGCACCCTTTTAGCTTCGGCCGCCGGGGTTGGAATTGGGATGCTGTTTGCACCGCAAAAGGGATCTAAAACAAGAAAGCAGATCTCGGAAAAAAATCATGAATACTCAGATTATCTGTCTGACACATACCATGAGTTCGTAGACTCGGTGTCGCAACCGCTGGAGAGTATCCAGAATGAAACAGAAAAACTGGCCAAGAAAGCCAATAAAAGTGTGAAAAAAGTAACCTCTGAAGTTAATTCAGGAATGAAATAAGCAGTAGCTTTTTCCAAGCGTACAATGCACATCTTTTTTACAAAGGGTGTGCATTTTTTTTGCCAAATCGAATCCAGACATAGCATTTCTGAACAGCGGATGTATTGCTTAATTCTAATTCTTCAAGAGATACACAAAGAGATTTACGGTATAAAGTAGAGAAATGCGATGTCTTTATCAGAATCAACCACTCCATTTCCCTACTGTTAATCATGCAAGTCTTTCTTCTTTTTCTGTAATGCAAACTGTGATTTTATATGGCATTTTGAAGAACAATTATTTAATGATATTAAAATCGATAGAGTTATGAAAGAGAATAAAAAAAGTGACCTTATCCGGGCTAATGACGGACCAAATGAAGCAGACGATCCGAACAAGAGAGAGCCAGAACCTGATGATCCGAATGAAGAGAATGCGATACCCCAAAAGGAGATGCCAAAAAAGAATCATCCTAATGAGGAAGAGATTACAGATTACGATTTCGTAGCAAACTACGATTTCATAGCACAGTAGGTTTGCATCAGAACCCTGTTGCAGCAAGATAATTCAAAAACTATTTCAACATTCAACCCCATATGGCGAGAAGCCGTAAATGCTTTTGCCATCAAAACCGAACAAATTTATGCTAACAAAATCGACTGAAAAAACACATACCATTTCAAAGAATAATGGAAGCGCAGTAGACAAAGAAATGAACTCTTCTGAGCTTATGGAATTGTTTGAAGATCAGCTTAAAGATATACTTTGGGCAGAAATGGCACTGATAAAGGCTATGCCAAAGATGATAGCAATAGCCACGTCGGTAGATCTGCTTGCACTGCTAAAAAACCACCTGGCAGAAACTGAAAAGCAGATTGATCGTTTAGGAGAAGTGTTTAAAACGATTGACAAAAAACCCTCAACTAAAAAATGTGATGCTATGGAGGGTTTGATTGCCGAAGCGAAAGATATCATGCAAGATTGTGTAAAAAGCTCTAAATGCGATGCCGGTATTATTGCGGCAGCACAAAAAATTGAGCATTACGAAATAGCCACGTACGGAACACTGCGTGAATTTGCGGAAACACTCGGTTTAAAAGAGGCTGAAAAGCTGCTTTTGGAAACACTCAATGAAGAGAAAATAGCCGACCAAAAGCTGACTGAAGTAGCCGTTAGTGTGGTCAATATGGATGCGGCTGTGAAACAAGCGAAGCACTAAACCAAGAGGAAAATTATCATGAGTAATCTTTTAAAAGGAGCACTTGCCGGCTACGGAGCTATGAAGTTAGGGGGCGGATGCTTTGGAACCATCATTGTATTTGTAATCATTTTCTGGCTTCTTGGATTTTTTTAACAGAGAACCTGAGATCACTTATGCTTTTTCATAAAAAGTTTTTCAGAACTCTTCCCTAACAATAGTGGAGGTCTAAATTCAAAAATTCATAAGCCGAACTTAGGTCTGAAAATTATCCAAGAGCTAATAGTAACTAAACCAAAAATCAAAAAAGACAGAATAAAATGGAAAAAAATAAAAATCATAGAGACGATATCATTGTAAAAGATCATCCAAAAAACGGCGGCCATGTGAATGATCGTCTAAAGGATGACAAATTTAAGAATGATCGCCCAAGGCAAGATGAGAATAATACAGATGAAAAAACCTTGCTAACGGGCATGTTCAGCGACCGAAAAAGCACCGAGAATGCATATAATTCCATGCAAGAAAGAGGATATTCGAAGGATGAAATTAATCTGGTCATGTCTAAAGAAACTCATGACAAGTATTTCTCGGATGACAAAGAGGAGACGGAACTGGGAAATAAAGCAGCTGAAGGTTCAGGCGCCGGTTCAGCCATTGGCGGGACCATTGGTGCCGTTGCAGGAGTCGTTGCTGCTATTGGAACCAGTGTCGTTATTCCCGGACTCGGAATTGTTGTTGCCGGACCTATAGCGGCCGGATTGGCCGGAGCAGGTGCCGGAGGATTAGCCGGTGGAATTATTGGAGCACTTGTGGGCTGGGGAATGCCCGAAGAACGTGCAAAAATATATGAATCAGGCATTGAAGATGGCCATATCATTTTGGGCGTTGAACCCAAGAACGAGGAAGACGCTGAACACATTGAAAAAACCTGGCAGGAAAATGATGCCCGTGAAGTTCACAGATAAACCTCCTCTACAAAAAAAGGAATCGGGCATAAAGCTCGATTCCTTTTTTATATCACAATGTTTTTATCTGACCCGAGTTTCTCTTGGAGATCGTTGCAAATAGTATTAACTGTGCCGAAATCCGCTTTTCCCTCATCAAGTAAGCGTTGAGATTGGCTAACCGACCTTCATGGAAACCTACCGGTTGTAAATAAGTTTAAAGCTCCCCACCTAATCCAAACAACTAAACCGCCTTCTGGCACCCCACCGAATACTCACTTCAACTAAAGTTTAATTCTATAAAACCAAATTTCATGAATACAGAGAAAAAAATTAACGTGTTAAACAAGCTTGTAGTAACCAACAGCGACAGAATTGAAGGGTACGACACGGCAGCAGAGAACACCGGAAAAAATGAGTTGAAGACCCTTTTTTCAAAATTTGCGCAAACCAGCCAGACATGCCGGCACGAATTGGCCAGAGAAATAAAAAAATTAGGGGGCGAAGCAGAAGATGGCACAAAAGCATCGGGTAAGTTCTTCAGAGCCTGGATGGATGTCAAATCAGCACTTTCAGGTAATGATAGAAAAGCTATTCTCAATTCGTGTGAAGAAGGCGAGGAGAAAGCTATAGAATCTTATGAAGCCGCACTTGAAGATCAGTCAGAGCATTTAACCTCCAGCCAACAATCGATGGTCCGGAATCAGCTCGACTCAATAAAAGCCGACCAAAGGAAAATACGATCGATGCAGAATGTTATGACAGAACTCTCTTGATAACTCCCGGCAGGTTCAAGACATCGCATTTCTCCACTCCATTACCCAACTCAATCTCTGCATACATTGCAGGAGCTGAACCGCGCACTGTATCCGCTGTTCAGAAATACGATGTCTCAGTTCGATCCCCTGCCAAAGAAACCTGTGAAATATCCAACTATCTATCTATTCATTGTAACGCATTTCAAGCAAGGAACGGGTAGCTTGGTGAAACAGAAAGAATTAGCACAAATATTTCGATTCAAAAAATCAATAAAGTCATGAGAGCACAAAAATTATTTTTCACCAGTACCACATTTGCAGCATTGTTTATGGCTGTCTCTATAATAGGGAGTATAAATCATCAGACGATCATAACTCCGGAAAACTCCAATAATTACGACCTAACCATTGCTAGTACCTCACCATCGGATGGTGAAGAGGACGTAGCCCGAAACAGTGTGATAGAAATTACTTTCAGTGAAGATATGGACTCAACATCCTTTGATAACTACACTTTTTCGTTAATGCAGGGAACTGAGTCTGTAGATGGTAACCTGGATTATTCCGGGGAAAAAGTAATGTTTACAACCCAGAAAAGTCTAAAAGCTAACTCTGAGTATACTGCAAAAGTAACAACCAACTCCGGTCAGTCAGACAATTATTCAGATGAGTATTCTGATTACGGAACGTCTCAGAAGAATGATAAAGAGTGGAGCTTTACCACAGGCGGAAACAGTGATCCGGTAAGCACAGTAGATCTTGGAAGTGCAGCTGACTACGTTATACTTGCACACTCTTCAATTAATAACGATTCTACATCTCACATTACCGGAGAGAAAGGATATAACCCGGACATGAAGGACTCCAAAGATAGGGCCGACGATAAAGCGTATTGGTTAAATAACGAAGACGTTGATAAGGAAGCCGTCCGCAGAGACACTGCCCATAACATGGATCATCACACTGGGTATTCTAATAACGACAGGGGTTCAGACAGTAATACTGACAACCTCGAAAAAGCATATGAGGATATGAAGACTGCCTATACCGACGCCTCTGAGCGATCTCCAGTTGATTTTACTGATTTCAAATTTACCCAATCAGATCATCATGCAGATTCCTCGTGGAATGATCGCAGTGATGATAATAACATAAACACAACGGGTACATCAACAGATACTACAGATTCAACTATGTATCAAACCAGTGTTGATATTCGTGATGATAACCCAAGAATGGGAGAAGGTTATAGAAGCGAAACGGATATGAATCATAATGATTATGATTATGAAACTTTAATGACGCTTGAGCCGGGAATTTATAAATGGAATGATTCAGTTGAGATCTCCTCAAATATCACGCTATCCGGTAGTGCTGATGATGTATGGATATTCCAGGTTGCTGACGGACTTACAATAAACAGTGATGTAGAAATTATCCTTAGCGACGGGGCCGTGGCCGAAAATATCTTTTGGCAAGTAGCCGGTGATGTAACAATCAATACTAACGCTCACTTTGAAGGGATCATTTTGTCTGAACAAGCAATTACCCTTGAAAATGGCGCAACGCTAAATGGCCGAATGTTATCCCAAACAGACGTGACACTTGATGAAAACACCATCAGAGAACCACATGGATCTGTTGCCGGTCAGAGAACAAGCACAAACAGATAACTTCTGTAGAATTTATCCCCCCAAAGCCCAAAAGCAGTTCCGGTGATTACCGGGGCTGCTTTTATTTTTTACAGTTCACAAATTTATAGTTCCAACTCACTCCTGGCCGTGCCGCACTCCCTATGCGGTATGGCCATTTTGGCATAGTATATAAGTTCCTCCAGTGGCACCACATTACTTGGTGCATAGGTGGAAGATCGAGGGGCAAGGCCCGCGATGGCGTTGGACAAGAACGTGAACCAATAGCGGCTTCAAGCTTTCAGCCCAATCAGTGATACCTACAACTCTTAGTTGATGGACTGTAACGTAAAAGAGACTGAATATATACACCTTGCACTATGTGAGAATATCATCACAGAAACCCATTAAAATGATTAAAAAAAGAATCATGAGACTAAAGAATAGAATACTAAACATAACAGCCATGTCAGTTCTGCTGACCGGATTGATTATGGGTTGCGACAACAGCACCAGCCCTGAAGTAGATCCTGATGCACCCACCATTTTTTCTACCAGCCCCGCTGATGGAGAAAGTGATGTTCAGCGCAACAAAACTTTGACGGTTACTTTTAACCAGGCAATGATGGCTGAATCGATTAACCATTCAACCTTTACATTAGAAAACAACCAGAATGAAACTGTTCCCGGATCTGTGGAATATTCAGGCACAACTGCCCGGTTTATTCCAGACAATGTTCTTGATGCCCGAACAAACTACACTGTAAAAATATCGACTGAAGCGATGAGTACCACAGGCGTATCGATTGCAGAAAATACAGGATGGAATTTCACCACAGGAGGCAGCACCGAAACATTGGAAACTGTTGACCTTGGACTCGCCAATAATTATGTAATACTCGCAAAATCAGCCATTAATAATAATCCAACCTCTGATGTTACAGGTGATTTAGGCATAAGCCCGGCTGCCGGCAGCTTCATTACCGGTTTTGAACTGACGGATGGAACAGGCTACGCTACGTCTTCCCAGGTAACCGGCAGAGTGTATGCGGCTGACATGGCTGATCCAACACCTTCAAATCTTACTACGGCCGTTGAGAATATGGGCAGTGCCTATGACGATGCAGCAGACAGATCGGCACCCGATTTTGTTGAACTGTATGAAGGCGACATTAGCGGACGAACTCTTTCTCCGGGACTTTATACCTGGAGCAATACTGTTCTTATTTCTACTGATGTAACCCTTGAAGGTAGTTCCGAAGACGTATGGATCTTCCAAATCGCTGAAGACCTCACCCTGAGTTCAGATGTTGAGATTACACTGACCGGCGGTGCACAAGCCCAAAATATCTTCTGGCAGGTAGCCGGTGAAGTTACTGTTGGAACGAATGCTCATTTGGAGGGTGTCATTCTATCTAAAACAGGAATTACCCTTACAACCGGGGCATCCCTGAATGGCCGAATGTTAGCCCAGACCGCCGTTATTTTGGATGAAAACATAGTTGTTCAGCCAGAAAATTAAACGAGAACCTGCGCATAGTAACAGCTATTAATTTACCCGAATTCAAAAAAGGCAGGTTCGCATTAAGCGGATTCTGCTTTTTTTTTGACTGTTCATACAGAATTGAATGCTTAAATACGTTGATATCCTCAGTTCGAATAATTAATCATACGTTAGAGTAATTCAAGAGGAAGCCATCCCTGATAAGGGGGACTTTTACATTCATGATTTAACAATCGAACTCAGGTTAAACGGTCATCACATTCAGTTTAAAAAAACCACCCTTTATACCATACACAGAGAATATTCATATTGTAAACACTCATAAATTTAAGTAGGTTCAAATCATGAAAATCAATAAAGAGTACCCCAAAATTTCCCGCGAACTTCACATAATTCTTGCTGAAGATGATCCTGACGATCGTCTTCTTTTTAATGAAGCAATCAAAGAATTGCCGGTTTCTGTACAGGTAACTGCTGTGCCAAACGGTGAGGAACTGATTGCCTGGCTCAACGATCATGAGAACGACCTTCCCGATGCTCTTTATCTTGATCTAAATATGCCACGAAAAAATGGATTTGCTGCTTTGAGCGAAATAAAGAGAAATATTAAACTGCAGGATCTGCCCGTATTTATTTTCTCCACAGCTACCAAAAATGAAATGATAAAGCAAGTTTATAACGATGCAGCGCACTACTACATCCAAAAACCGATTCATTTTCAGGATCTAAAGAAGCTAATCTATAAATCGCTTGCATTGTTAGCAGATCACGATACTGCCCTGCCGGGAAAAGAGAGATTTATGCTAACCACTGATTAAATAAAAAGACCGCAATGTCAGAAAAACTGCCAGCCAGCATGGATAAAAAAGCTGAATCTGAAAAACTGTTTCCCGTAGTAGCCATCGGTGCCTCAGCCGGAGGCTTGGGTGCTTTTAAGAAATTACTGAAAGCCACAGAAGAAGAGCCCGGTATGGCTTTTTTATTTATACAACATTTAGATCCGGACCACGAAAGCCTGCTGCCCGAAATACTTCAAAAAGAGACAAAAATGCCGGTAGCTGAACTTTCGGAGGAATCCAATATTGAACCTAACCACGTCTATGTGATGCCCAGTGACAAATTGATGATGGCATCAGATAATAAATTACGACTCACTGATCGACCCGAAAAGAAAAAATTAGAACGTGTTCTCCCCATTGATCTGCTGTTTTCAGCGCTTGCTGAAGTTTATGAAGCGCGTGCCATTGGTGTGGTACTATCAGGGACCGCATCGGACGGTACCAAAGGTTTAAAAACTATAAGAGATGCCGGAGGTATTACCTTTGCCCAGAATGTAGAGTCAGCAGAATACAATGGGATGCCCAGCAGCGCCATCCATGCAGGGGTCGTTGATTTTGTACTTCCACCGGAAGAGATCCCGAAAAAATTACTCGAGTTAAAGCACTTTATTAAAACCGATGATGTTTTCGAGAGTGATAATGAGGGTGATAATGAGGGTGATAATGAGAGTTACTTCATGCAAATCATCACCCTGTTGCGAGTTCGAAAAAGCACTGATTTCACATACTACAAACAGACCACGATCCGCAGAAGAATACTTCGAAGAATGGCGATTAACAAGATTAGAAAGGTGTCCGCCTACCTAGAATATTTAAGAGAGAATAAAGAGGAACAGGATACCCTGTACAGTGATTTTCTGATTCCGGTTACCTCATTCTTCCGTGACCCGGAAATATTTAAAAATCTGGCCGATCAATTTTTGCCGGATTTAATAGACAAAATTCCCGATGATAAAACCATACGGGTATGGGTGGCGGGCTGCAGTACAGGTGAAGAGGCGTACACTCTGGCCATTCTGTTTAGAGAACTGTTAGAATCCCGATCTGTGGGAAAACCCGGAAAAAAAGTACAGATCTTTGCATCTGATCTAAGCGAATCCGCAATCGATAAGGCTCGTTTAGGTACATATTCGACAACTGAATTGGCAGGGGTATCTGAGAAACGGATCAAGAAGTACTTTACCAAATCAAATGGAAATTTCCAGGTAAACAGGCAGGTTCGGGACATGTGCGTTTTTGCCGTTCATAATTTTTTAACGGATCCTCCATTTGGTAAAATAGACCTGATAAGCTGTCGTAATGTGCTTATCTATTTCGAACCCTATCTGCAGAAAAAAGCACTCAATACGTTTCATTATGTGCTAAACCAAAACGGGATATTATTGCTCGGTAAATCGGAGACAACCAGCGGGGTTCCCGACCTTTTTGCTGAAGCTGCCAAAAGTGACAAAATATACTCCCGTAAAGAAGCGTCCAGCAGGTTTATGCAGGTGGTTAACCGAAGTTCGGAACTTGATTATAATGAGAGAGAAAAAAGCGTTACAACGGAAAAGAAAAGCTCCGACTTTCAGAAAACGGCAGACGAGTATATGCTTAAAAATCACACCCCTGCCGGTGTAGTGGTAAATGAAGCGATGGATATTGTACAGTACCGGGGCAAGACCGGCTCATATTTGCAGCAATCGTCAGGGAAACCGAGCCATAATTTAATGGCACTGGCCGTGCCGGGCCTGGCTTTTGAACTGCGAAATGTTCTACATAAAGTAAAGCAGGGGGACGAAGAGGTAAAAAAAGAGAAGATCCCGATCAAGCTAAATGATGAGCTCCATACGATTTCCATCGAAGCCATTCCTCTTCACAATACCATAGAGCCACATTATTTAATACTGTTTCACGATACCTCCTCAGAAAAAAACGATCAAGGACCTGAAACTGAAGGCGCAGAAACAGACGAAGCGCCGGATAAAGATAGAGATCTTCGCATTCAGCAATTAGAGCAGGAACTTGTTGACACAAGGGAGGATATGCGAAATATCACGGAGGATCAGGAAGTTGCCATCGAAGAGCTCCAAAGTGCCAACGAAGAGTTGCAAAGTAGCAGTGAGGAGCTGCAGAGTCTGAATGAAGAGTTAGAGACCAGTAAGGAGGAGCTTCAAAGCACAAATGAAGAGTTGGTTGTCCTTAACCAGGAGATGAGCAGTTTGAATGAACAGATTGAAGCTGAAAGAAATTATTCTGAATCCATAGTAGCAAATATTCGCGAGCCACTGGTGGTGCTAAATAAAAAGCTCCGGATAAGAACGGCTAATAATGCCTTCTACAAACATTTTGACCTTAAAGAAAAAGAAACTATTGGGACACTGATCTATGATCTGGGTGATAAAATGTGGGACTTTCACGAAATTAAAACATTGCTTGAAGATATCATTCCCGATAGTCCTACTGTTGTTGATTACGAAGTCACTCACGCCTTCCCCGATCTTGGTGAGCGTCATTTGCTGCTGAATGCGCGGGAAGTTGCAAAAGATGATGAATCAGAAAATTTAATTCTTTTGTCGCTCGAAGATGTTACCGAACAGGTGCAGGAGAGAGAAAAAAGGCAGGAAATACAGGAAAAACACACCAAAGAACTTGAGGGGAAGATTCAAGAACGGACTGCCGAATTGAAGGTCGCTATTGACGAACTCCGGAATATGAACCAGGAGTTGGTGGATACGAATAAAGAGCTGGAAGCCTTTACCTACATCTCCAGTCACGATCTGCAGGAACCGCTCCGGAAAATTCGAACATTTGCCGGACGGATTCTCGAAAAAGAGAATCAAAACCTGTCTGACAAGGGTAAAACCTATTTCGAACTGATGCAGGGTGCTGCAGAACGAATGCAGAAGCTCATTGATGATCTGCTCGCTTTTTCACGCCTCAACACGTCAGAAAGAACCTTCGAAAGAGTAGACCTTGGTGCCATTATAGAAGAGGTTTTAGAAAACTTCAGCGAACTCATTGAAGAAAAACAAGCAACCGTTGATTTAGGTAATATGTGTGAGGCTGATGTTATTATATTTCAGTTTAGACAGCTAATGTACAACCTTATCAGCAATGCGCTGAAATTTTCAAAGCCGGATGTGAAGCCTCATATTGAGATCAACAGCCGTATTGAGATGGGTTTTGAACTGAACGTAAAAGATCTTTTGCCTGATAAAAAATATTGCCATATTTCAGTTTCGGATAACGGCATCGGTTTTGAAGACAAATTCCGTGATAAAATATTCGAGGTATTTCAAAAGCTTCATGGAAAAGAGGATTATCCGGGAACGGGAATCGGGCTGGCAACCGTAAAAAAAATTGTGGCCCAGCATCATGGAAACATTACTGCAAATAGTATATTAAATGAAGGGACCACATTTGATATTTATATTCCATTAGTAAATCATGATTAATTAAAAGATGATAAGCCAAAAAACTCCGCTCCGCATTTTTTTAACCGATGATGATG